>JADLAH010000081.1 GCA_020848315.1 Chitinophagales bacterium
CGGTCGAAGCCGAACGCCAGGCCACCGTGCGGCGGCGCGCCGAATTCGAAGGCATTCATCAGGAAGCCGAATTGTTTCTGCGCTTCTTCATCTGTAAATCCTAAGCGTTTGAACATCTCCGCCTGCAAGCCTTTGTCGTAGATACGGATAGAACCGCCGCCGATTTCCACGCCGTTCATGGCAAGGTCGTAGGCGTCGGCGCGCACGCGTCCCGGATCGGTATACAGGTATTCGATATCTTCTTTCTTCGGAGAGGTGAACGGATGGTGCATCGCGAACCAGCGGTTCTCTTCTTCCACATATTCCAACAGCGGGAAGTCGAGCACCCACAGTGGTTTGAAATCATCTTTTTTGCGCAATCCGAGTCGGTTGCCCATCTCCAGACGCAGTTCGTTCATTTGCTTGCGCACTTTGTCCGTATGGCCACATAATACCAGCAGCAAATCGCCTGGTTTCATGCCGGTGGCTTCAGCCCATTTTTTCAGTTCTTCTTCATTGTAGAATTTATCCACCGAAGATTTCAGGGTACCGTCCGCATTGTATCGCAGGTAAATCAGTCCGGTCGCCCCGATTTGCGGTCGCTTCACAAAATCCGTCAGTTCATCGAGTTGCTTGCGCGTAAATTCCGCGCAGTTTTCCGCGTTGATACCAATGACGAGTTCCGCGTTGTCGAACACACCGAAGCCTTTGCCTTTCACGAGGTCGTTCAGCTCCACGAACTGCATGCCGAAGCGGATGTCCGGTTTGTCGCTGCCGTATAATTTCATCGCGTCATCATATTGCATGCGCGGGAAGTCGCCGAGTTCGATGCCTTTCACCGCTTTGAAAACGTGCTTAATCAGGCCTTCAAACATATTCAGGATATCTTCCTGTTCCACAAACGACATCTCGCAGTCGATCTGTGTGAATTCCGGCTGTCTGTCGGCGCGCAGGTCTTCATCGCGGAAGCATTTGGTGATCTGGTAGTATTTGTCAAAGCCCGACACCATCAGCAATTGCTTGAAGGTCTGCGGTGATTGTGGCAGCGCGTAAAATTCGCCTGGATTCATGCGCGAAGGCACGATGAAATCGCGGGCGCCTTCCGGCGTGGACTTAATCAGGAAAGGGGTTTCAATATCCAGGAACCCGTTCGCGTTCATGTAGCTGCGCACTTCGTGTCCCACGCGGTGGCGGAAGATGATTTTCTCCTGTACTTCATTTCTGCGAAGGTCGAGGTAGCGGTATTGCATGCGGATGTCATCACCGCCGTCGGTGTCGTTTTCAATGGTGAATGGCGGCGTCTTGGACTCCGACAGAATGCGGAAATCACTGACGGAAATTTCGATATCTCCGGTCGGATTTTTCGGATTTTTGTTGGAGCGCTCCACTACTTTTCCTTCCGCCTGAATTACAAACTCACGGCCCAGTCGTTTGGCGCGGTCAAACAGCAGATTGTTTTCGTTGTTGTTGAATACAATTTGTGTGATGCCGTAGCGGTCGCGCAGATCGAGGAATAATAATTCTCCGAAATTCCGGGTGGTCTGCACCCAGCCCGACAGCTGTACGGTTTTGTTGACATCCGAGATTCTCAGTTCTCCGCAGGTATGACTTCTGTACATAGTATTATTGAGTTTGCTTGGTGATTGGTCTCACAAATTTAACAAGATTAATAAGAATGCTTTTGCTTTTCATAATAAATGTTGGTTAAGGCAATTGTTCCATCAGCCACTTTCCCGCATACTCATTCATTTCGCCCGTTTACATAATAGCGGGTTTAATGTGTTGACAAAAGTCAATTATTTACACAATTTCAAGTCCACCATAAAATAAAACTATGAAAAAGGTCTGCATCATTCTGCTGATCTTTTCGGTTGCTGCAATTGAAAGATCACATGCCGTGAGTAGGGGAGATATTCTGCTTTCTGTCACCACAGGAAATTATTTTTACACGGATCACAACAACTGTGCTGCCGGCGGAGGGCCGAGGGCGGCTTATCTGGGCGTACAGGTGCGCAACGCGTCCGGCAGTATGCAGGACAACATTACTGTTGAATTGGTAAAATATACGGATTATACCAATTATGCCTTAGTCGGCGGACAGGCAGCTGTCCAGTCTCTCGCGACACTTCCCGCAAATGCACGCGATACGCTGTTCTGGTATTCTACCTATCCGTGTATTACCAACGGTGGTTCTGTATATCCTACGGGTGTGATTTTCAAAGTGACAGATATGGATAATGCGACGAGCTATCTGGATACGCTGTATGGCCTGAGTACCGACAAACAAATCAGTTCCAATGGTGGCGGATTGGTGGGCACTTCAGCATTGACCAAACAGGAGGGCGTCGGCGGTTTGTTTTGCTTCCGCTGTGATTACAATTATCCAAAATTGGTCGCCGGTGATTTTGCCTACCTGCAGCCCACTACCAATCTCGCGTTCGATGCGGGAAGCTATCAGTTGGAATCAGCGGTGGTGCTGAGTTCTACCGCCAATTCTTCCTCGTGTATTCCGGTAGGAAATTGTCCGCTTAATTATAACATCGGTGCAACGTGCGGTACCAGTGGATTTGATATGTCGGTGGAATATTGTTTCCGCATTAAAAGCGCGCAAACAACGGTGGCTTATCCGTATAAGTCCGCAACTAGCGGTGCGGTAGGATTGAAATATGTCATCACTTCGGTGCCGGTATATTTCTATCCGGCAGATCCGTTACCGGTGGAACTTACCTATTTTACAGCTACTGCCGCCGCAAGCTCGGTGCAATTATATTGGCAGACCGCCTCCGAATTCAACACCAGTCATTTTGAGTTACAGCGTTCTGAGGACGGTATTCATTTTTATCCGGTGTATGTCGTTGAGGCGGCACATTTCAGTGATGTGCTGACCGATTATCAGTATGAAGACCGGCAACCCTTGGAAGAAGGATATTATCGCTTAATGATAACGGATTATGACGGGACAATCCAGTATTCTTTAATCAGAAGGGTGAAACTGGCCGCGGAAATTACGGACATTGATATACAATTATAACCGAATCCTGCCCAACATGCGGTGCATGTTTCTTTCAGTATGCAACCTCCGACCGGTATTCTGCAACTACATGCAGTGAACGGAGCAATGTTGGAAGCCTATCCTGTGTCGCCGGAAAGCCGTCATGTGCAGTTGGATATATCCACAATCAGCAGCGGGATGTATGTGCTGAAATATACAGACGAATTTCAGGTAATCACGAAATCCTTTATAAAGGATTAAACTTCAATCGTGGGCAGGTGGCCACTACACCGCGTATATTGTTTAATCAGCCGGAAGCACAAAGCTTGCAGGCTGTGATTTATAATACACTCGGACAAGTAGAAAAAACAATGGTTGTAGCGACTTCCGAAGGATTGAATAACTACGAATTGCCGGTGTCAGAACTGCCGAAAGGATTGCACATCATCCGCATGACGGATCAGCATGCAAATTCCATCGTCGCCTCCTTCACCAAGTATTAATGTAGAATAGTATCTAAGTACTAAGTACTAATTACTAAGTACTATCTCTGATATTTCGCTACTATCGCGTCGTAGTTCTCGGAAAATTCTTTGTAAACGGCAGTGATACCTTCGCGCAGTTCGATGGTGTGTCTCCAGCCTAAGCCGTGCAGTTTGCTGACATCTGTAAGCTTGCGCGGTGTGCCGTCCGGCTTGGTGGTATCGTGCACGATATTACCTTCGTAGCCCACGATTTCCTTCACCAGCAGCGCCAGGTCTTTGATGGTAATTTCCACGCCGCTGCCGCAGTTGACAAACTCTTCGCCGTCGTAGTTTTCCATCAGATAGCACAAAGCACCTGCCAGGTCATCGGCATGCAAGAACTCGCGGTAAGGCGAGCCGGTGCCCCACATCACCACTTCCGGCACCTGATTGATTTTCGCTTCGTGGAACTTGCGGATCAGTGCCGGTAATACGTGTGAGTTGTTCAGGTCGTAATTGTCATTCGGACCGTATAGATTCGTTGGCATGGCGGAAATGAAATTGCAGCCGTATTGTCTTTTGTAGCTTTCACATAATTTGATGCCCGCAATTTTCGCGATGGCATAAGGCTCATTGGTTTCTTCCAGATAACCGCTCAGCAGATAGGACTCTTTCAGCGGCTGCGGCGCCATTTTCGGGTAGATACAGGTACTGCCCAGAAACAGCAGTTTTTTCACCTTGTGTTCGAAGGCCGCATGGATGGTATTGCACTCAATCATCAGATTCTGATAGAGGAAATCGGCGCGATAGACATTGTTGGCATGGATGCCGCCCACTTTCGCCGCCGCCACAAACACATAATCCGGCTGATGGGCTGCAAACCAGGCGTTGGTATCCGCCTGAGAAATCAGATTAAGCTCTTTGGAAGAGGCTGTCAGGATATTGGTATATCCATCCGCTTTCAGTTTGCGTACAATAGCAGAACCCACCATTCCGTTGTGTCCTGCTACATATATTTTGGCGTCTTTGTTCATTGCTTTCGTTTGCTTTTGTCATGCTGAGGAACGAAGCATCTGTTTATTAAACAAGATTCTTCACTGCGTTCAGAATGACAATGGTACTACTCGTGATAATTGAAGATTTTATGTCCGCCTTCCAGCAGGTATTTGTCACGCTCAAACAATTTGATATCGTGCTCCATCATGTCTTTAACCAGGGAAGCCAGATCGTGTTTCGGTACCCAACCCAGTTTGGTGTTGGATTTTGTAGGGTCGCCGATGAGCAAATCCACTTCCGTCGGACGGAAATAGCGAGGGTCGATGGCGACGACTTCCTTGCCCACTTCCACTTGATAAGCAGGATTAGAGCAGGAAACAACGTAGCCTTTTTCATCAATGCCACTGCCTTTGAATTCCACTTCGATGCCCACTTCCTTGAACGCCATGCGCACAAACTCGCGTACTTCGGTGGTTTTTCCGGTTGCGATGACATAGTCTTCCGGTTCCGGCTGCTGCAGAATCAGCCACATAGCTTCCACATAGTCTTTGGCGTGGCCCCAGTCGCGTTTCGCGTTCAGGTTGCCTAAGAACAGTTTATCCTGTAAGCCCAACGCGATTTTGGATACCGCGCGGGTAATTTTTCTCGTTACAAATGTTTCGCCACGCAGCGGAGATTCGTGGTTGAATAAAATCCCGTTGCAGGCGTAGATGCCGTATGCTTCGCGATAGTTGACCGTAATCCAGTAGCCATACATTTTAGCCACGGCATACGGAGAACGCGGATAGAACGGCGTTTTTTCCGATTGTGGAATTTCCTGTACTTTTCCGTATAACTCAGACGTGGAGGCCTGATAGAGTTTGGTTTTATTTTCCAGTTTCAGGATGCGGATGGCTTCGAGCAGACGCAGGGAACCTACGGCATCCACATTGGCGGTATATTCCGGGGTGTCGAAAGACACTTTTACGTGGCTCATCGCGCCGAGGTTGTAGATCTCATCCGGCTGCACATCCTGGATGATGCGGATCAGATTCGTGGAGTCGGACAAGTCGCCGAAGTGCAGAATGAAATTGCGGTTGTCAATATGCGGATCCTGGTATAAATGATCGATTCTGTCTGTGTTGAATAAAGAAGAACGGCGTTTGATGCCGTGTACTTCATACCCTTTTTTTAAGAGCAATTCGGCCAAATAAGCGCCATCTTGTCCCGTAATACCTGTAATAAGTGCTTTCTTCATGAAAAAGTGTGTTTATAGTTTTCGAGGTAAACAACCTGTAACTAAATTACAATTTTTTACCTTTTAATAAAACAGAATTGCGAAAGTACATTAAATATTTCGTTTTTTTACACCCTGAATGAAGCAAAAAATCGCCATTTTCCTGTCCGGTTCCGGCAGTAATGCACGCGCCCTCTGTCACTACTTTGACCGACATCCGGCTGTGGAGGTTGCATTGCTGCTGAGCAATAAATCGGATTCGGGGGCAAAATCCATCGGCGAAGCATTCGGTATTCCCGTATTCATTTTCAACAGAACGCAGTTTTATCAGGAAAATACGGTGCTGGAACAGCTGGAACAGCACGGCATAGATGCTATCGCGCTGGCAGGTTTTCTGTGGCTGATACCTGAATATCTGCTGGAACGATATCCCGATAAAATCATCAATATTCACCCTGCCCTTTTGCCGAAATATGGTGGCAAAGGTATGCACGGAATGCATGTGCATGAA
>JADLAH010000082.1 GCA_020848315.1 Chitinophagales bacterium
AAATAGAGATTCTTTCATTTTTTTATTAAATTTATCACGCAACTAAAAGAAGCGTATGTGTGGAATTGTTGGATATATAGGCAAAAAACAAGCCTTCCCTATTGTTATTAACGGACTCAAACGCCTGGAATACAGAGGTTATGACAGTGCCGGAATCGCGCTGCTGAGTGCGGATAATCAGTTGAATATTTACAAGAAGAAAGGGAAAGTAAAGGCCCTGGAAGATACAGCGGACGGGAATGATATTTCCGGAACAGTCGGCATCGGCCATACCCGTTGGGCAACCCACGGAGAAGCCAACGATACCAATGCGCATCCGCACTTTAATACCAATGGCGACATTGCCGTCATCCACAACGGTATTATCGAAAACTACTATTCCCTCAAAACAGAATTGCAGGAACGCGGCTATCAGTTCCGCTCCGAAACAGATACGGAAGTGCTCGTTCACCTGATTGATGAAATCAAGAAGAATGTGCAGTGCAGCCTGGAAGAAGCGGTGCGCCTCGCGCTCAATGAAGTGGTCGGCGCCTACGCCATCGTAGTCATTTCAAAAAATGAACCGGATAAACTCATCGCTGCCAAACTCAGCAGTCCGATGGTATTGGGTATCGGTGATGATGAACTCTTCGTCGCTTCCGATGGCTCACCGCTGGTGGAACACACCAAAAAAGTTACCTATCTCTCAGATGGACAAATGGCCGTGCTGCACATGAGCGGAGCGTTTGAAGTGAAGTTCATCAAAGACAATTCCGTTCATATTCCATATATCGATGAGTTGCAGCTGAAGCTGGAGCAGATTGAAAAAGGCGGCTTCGAACATTTCATGATGAAGGAGATTCACGAGCAGCCGCTGGCCATCAAAAACAGTATCCGTGGCCGCATCGACAGTCAGCAGTTCTGGGTCAACCTCGGCGGCGTCCGCGAGCACGAAGCGCGGTTTAAAAACGCCCAGAAAATTACCATCGTTGCCTGCGGCACTTCCTGGCATTCCGGCCTCATTGGCGAATACCTGATTGAAGATCTGGCACGCATCAATGTGGAAGTAGAATACGCTTCAGAATTCCGCTACAGGAATCCGGTCATCACTGAAAATGATGTGGTCATCGCCATTTCACAGTCGGGAGAAACCGCCGATACCAAAGCCGCCCTCGAACTCGCCAAATCAAAAGGCGCACTCACCTACGGCATCTGCAATGTGGTGGGTTCCAATATTTCTCGTATGACGGATGCCGGCTCCTACACCCATGCCGGCCCGGAAATCGGCGTCGCGTCCACCAAAGCCTTCACGACACAGGTCAGCATACTCGCCCTCATGGCGCTGCAACTGGCAGAAATCAAAGGCACTTTGTCGCAGACAAAATTCAATCAGTATATCTCCGAACTCGAAGCGCTGCCCGCCAAGATTGAGCATATCCTCAAAGCCAACAGCTATATCGAAAAGATTGCCGAAACGTTCCAGCATGCCACCAATTTCCTGTATCTCGGACGAGGATACAATTTTCCGGTAGCACTCGAAGGCGCGCTCAAACTCAAGGAGATTTCCTATATCCACGCCGAAGGCTATCCTGCTGCGGAAATGAAACACGGACCCATCGCACTCATCGATGAAAATATGCCGGTAGTCGTACTCGCGCCGCACACGCAGCACTACGAAAAAGTACTGTCCAACATTGAAGAGGTGAAAACACGCAAAGGCCGTATCATCGCGGTGGTTACGGAAGGCGACACGGAAATCAGCAAACTCGCCGAATACGTTATCCGCATTCCGGCCACCGAAGAGCCGTTCACCCCGATATTATCGGTCATTCCGCTGCAGTTGCTCGCCTACCATATCGCCGTCATGAGAGGCTGCGATGTCGATCAGCCGCGCAACCTCGCCAAGTCTGTCACCGTAGAATAATGACAAAATCCGGGCGTGCCCCTTTGGGTCGCGCTATCCGCTGCAAGTCCTCGCCGGCTGCGCCCGGCTCCGGGCTTTCCGCTTCTATCGCTCACGCAGGCATTCTGCCGAAATGCATCTTTTGTTTCAAAAAAAAGCCTATTTTTATTGAAACAACAAAATAGTATGCAAACCAATTCTTCCGTTTTCCTCGGCGATAAATTCTACAACCGCGAACACCTGAATTTTATTCTGTTTGATGTCCTGAAAGCAGAGACCATCACGCAATACGATTACTTCTCCGACCACACCAAAGAAACCGTAGAAATGTATCTGGATGCCACCGATCAGTTTTCGAAAGAATATCTCTTTCCGCACCTGGTGGAAATGGACAGAGTACAACCGGAATTAGTGGACGGCAGAATCCGCGTGCACCGCGTGCACCGCGATATCATGCGCATTGGCGGAGAAAACGGATGGATCAGCATCCTCGCGTCCAAGGAAGTCGGCGGCATGCAGATGCCGTCCGTTTTTTCTACGGCTTCCAGCTATATTATGGGTGCGGCCAATTATTCGGGTTGTGTGTTCATGGGACTCACCATGGGCGCCGCGCATCTGATAGAAGCATTTGCCGATAAGAAATACCACGATCTGTATCTGCCCAAAATGTTCGCCGGCGAATGGCAGGGCACGATGGCATTGACAGAACCCGGAGCCGGAAGTTCCTTGAGCGATGTGGTGACGACGGCGGAAAAACAGGACGATGGAACTTATAAGATTGTCGGACAAAAAATATTTATTTCCTGCGGCGACAGCGATGCCGTCGATAATGTGGTGCATTTGCTGCTTGCGCGGGTGAAAGGCGCACCGGCCGGCACCAAAGGCATCTCCATGTTCATCGTGCCGCGCGAGCGAATGAAAGAAGACGGAACATTGGAACACAATGACGTGACGAGTATCGGCGTATACCACAAAATGGGCTACAAAGGCGCACCGATTGCGCATTTGAGTTTTGGCGAAAACAACGACTGCAGAGGCTGGCTGGTCGGCGAGGAAAATAAAGGACTTTCCTACATGTTCCAGATGATGAACGAAGCGCGCATTTCTGTTGGATTGCACGCTACTTCCATTTCTTCTGCCGCCTATTATGCCAGTTTGAAATATGCGAACGAACGTTTGCAGGGCAGAAATATCGCGGAGAAAAATCCGGAGATGCCACAGATTCCGATTATCCAGCACGCGGATGTGAAACGCATGTTGTTGTTCCAGAAAACATTCATTGACGGCGCCCTGTGCCTGGAGTTGCAATGTGCTTACTATGCCGATCTGGCGCGCGTGGAAACGGGAGAAGCGCAGGAAAAATACCATCTGATGCTGGAACTGCTCACACCGGTGGCCAAATCCTATCCGGCAGAAATGAGCAATCTCTCCACCTCTACGGCGATACAGATTTTCGGCGGCTATGGGTTTACCAAGGATTTTATTGCGGAACAATATTACCGGGAAACAAGAATACACACCATACACGAAGGTACTACTGCCATTCATGGATTGGATTTGCTGGGCAGAAAAGTGATGATGAAAGGCGGCAAAGCCGTGATGTTGCTGATGCAGGAAGTGATGGGCGATATCGCGAAAGCGAAACAACACGATAACACCAAAGCACAGGCGGTAGCATTGGAAAAGAAACTCGGACAGCTGCAGGAATTATCCATGCACCTGATGGGCGTGGCGCAGAAAGAAGGTGTGGAGGCATACCTGAGCGATGCCACTTTGTACCTCGAGTTATTCGGTGTGCTGGTGATGGGCTGGCAATGGATCAAGATGGCGAATACGTGTAACGAAAATGGGAATATTGACGAGCAATTCAAAGGCAGCAAATTCCTGTGCTTTAATTACTACTTCGAATACGAATTGCCAAAAGCGGAAGCCTTACTGCAACGCCTGAAAAGTACGAACAGAGTAACAGTGGGCATTGACAGTACATTGATTGATTAATTATAAACCACTAAGAAACAAAGGCCTCTCAGTGTGCTTTGTGTCTTAGTGGTAAAAAAATATTTATGACTACTATCCAACAAATTTCGCTGTACGTAATGGCATTCCTGTATGCCGGTGCCGGCGTGAATCACTTCGTCAATCCGAAGTTTTATCTTGGCATTATGCCGAAGTTTTTTCCAATGCCCCATCTGTTGAATCAGGTGAGCGGTATTGCGGAAATCATACTCGCCATTGGCTTGTTGTTTGCATCTACGCGACAAATTTCTGCGTACCTGATTATTGCCATGTTAATCTTGTTCTTTGCGGTGCATATCCCGCATCTGTTCGATCCGCCAAAGATGGCAAAAGGCAAAGAATGGTTTTTATATGTCCGGATTGCGTTGCAGTTCGTGCTTATTTATTTGGCATGGCTGGTGAGCAAGTATTAGTCATTTGACATTGGTCATTAGGGGAATAGCCAGGCTAAAAACGATAATTATTATCTATTAACCAATGATCAATGGCTTCCGCAGCACATAGTCGTTCAACCAGAACTTACCATAGGCGATATCCGACTTTTCGTGTAGCTCAAATCCCATTTTTTTGTAAAAATACATCGCGGGATTTTTGCGGTTGACATTTAATTCCATCGCCTGCAGATAGTTCT
>JADLAH010000083.1 GCA_020848315.1 Chitinophagales bacterium
ATAGTGCATTGTATGTATTATCCCGGCTATTACGAATCAAAAATCAGAATCTGGCAGTCCACTTATTTGCTCGACCGGCATTCCGGACACAGAAGTCCTTTGCTGCATGCAGAACATATCGCGGTATACCCGAACTGGACAGACGTGCCAGTAAGTCAGCCGTATCGTTTTACATTGGTGTTTGCCGGATTGCCCAAATCCTGTGTGCTTTTCGATCTGATAGAAGACATCCCTCACATGGGCGGTTTTGAAGTATTGTATATCCGCCGTAACAGTTCGGATATCTATCAGGTGGAAGTGTAATAAAAAAAGCTATCCCAAAGGGATAGCTCCATGTTTTACTAACCAAATAAAACCTGTGTTTATTTTTTCGCTGCTGCTTTTTTTGCAGGAGCTGCCGCCTTTTTTGCAGGAGCTTTCTTCTCAGCGGCCGGTGTCGCTTTCGGAGCTGCTGCCTTTTTCGGGGCTGCCGCTTTTTTTGCAGGTGCTTTTGGTGCCGCAGCCGCAGCCTTCTTCGCAGGAGCTGCTTTTTTAGTCACTTTTTTCTCTGCCTTTGTAGCGGTAGCTTTTACTTCTTTGGTTACTTTCTCGATGTTTTTTTCTACGTTTTTCGTCACTTTGCTCAGGCCTGTATCCAGTTTATTGGATACCAGCTCTACATCTTTCTGTATTTCCTTCGTCGCTTTTTTTACTTCTTTCTCCAGATTCACCGAAGCTTTCTCCGCTTTTTTAGTTAAGTCAGAAGCTGCTTTCTTTGCTTTTTGTTCGCCGGTGTGTACTTGTTCGTTGATGTACTGGAATAACTTCTCGATGCGAACTTTGGCTTCATCCACCACGTTTTCCGCATCCGCCAATACTGTAGCACGTACTTTGTCCACGTCTACAATCTGGTTGATTCTACCTTTGATTTTTTCGCCATATTCCTGCAGGTTTTCACGCTGTCCTTCCACCTGTATTTTTACATCGGAAGACAAGTGTTGGAGGTTCGTTTTTACTTCCTCGATTTTCGCGTTTAAGTCTTTTAATAAAGCATCATACGCTTGCTGAAATTTTTTGGTAGAATCCATGTTTTTAATTTTTGTACTACAAATTTAACTCCGGCGGATTAATCGTGCGTTAGAGTGATATTAAGGATAGTTGAATTAAGTTGAATAAATTTTAAATTAATACGGGCAATTTGCAAAGTACACGTTAACGTTTTGGGAGGATTTAAGATTATTTATGGTTGACCGGCAGGAGGTTTAGTCCTGATGTGTCCTTTTATTCCTAAATCATTTGTATCTTTACACAAAATTATTTTATGTTATTAGTTACGAAAGACATGGTGGTGAGTGTTCACTACGAATTAAAAGTGGATAAAGACGGCGAATTAGTGGTAGCCGATAAATCCAATCCGGCACAACCACTGGTGTATATACATGGTGCAGGTATGTTATTGCCTGACTTTGAAGCGAACCTGGCGGGTAAAGTAGCCGGCGACGCGGTGGATTTTGTTGTTTCCGCAGAAAACGGTTACGGCATCCGCAATGAACAGGATATTGTAAGTATTCCGATTGATTCTTTCAAAGATGCGGAAGGCAAACTGGATACCAATGTAATTAAAGTGGGTAATGTATTGCCGATGATGGACAATCAGGGCAATCAGTTTCAGGGTATCGTTTGCGAAATCACACCGGATGCGGTGATTATGGATTTCAACCATCCGATGGCAGGCAAAGAACTGAACTTCTCTGTAACAGTGGTGGAAGTACGACCTGCAACAGCAGAAGAGCTGGCACACGGCCACGTACACGGACCTGGCGGACATCAGCACTAAGCTATCGCTGCAACAGTATAAAAGCTACGGGCGGACCTTCAGGTCCGCCCGTTCTATTATCGGAATAATAGGATAAGGCCTTGTTTTATTGTGATGCCGCCCCTAAGGGGCTTATTGTGCCAAGAGGTGTTCGGTTGCTATTGTGATATCGCCCCTATGGGGCTGATTTATAGAAATGAATCAATTTGTTTGCTAACTTTATATATTCAATAAAGAAGAAGTAAAAATTTAGGAAGACAAATTGTATAAGCTCGGTAGGAGCGGCATCAAAATAGATAATATATCACCATAACAAATCAGCCCATAGGAGCGACATCATAATAGAGAAATTAATTGCAATCATTACCATAAAGCTCCGTAGGAGCGACATCATAATAGAGAAATTAATCGCAATCATTACCATAAAGCTCCGTAGGAGCGACATCATAATAGAAAATCAAATGGCAAATACATACACACAAATATATATACACATCGTGTTTTCGGTAAAAGGTCGGCAAAGTCTGATTCAAAAAAGTTGGAAAGAAGAATTGCACAAATATATCTGTGGTATAGTAAGTGGAAAAGAACAGAAGGTATATGCAATTGGTGGCGTAGCAGACCACATACATATATTAGTCAGTATAAAACCGAATATTGTTATTTCGGATTTGGTGAGAGATATTAAAGCCCATTCATCTAAATGGATTAATGAGAAAAGGGTCGTAAAAGGAAAATTTCAATGGCAGGAAGGCTTTGGTGCATTTTCTTATGCCCAGTCACAACTCGATACCGTTATTGCATATGTCAACAATCAGGAGCTACATCACCAAAAGAAATCATTCAGAGATGAATACATGGAATTACTACAAAAATTTGATATCACAGTCGATGAAAAATATCTTTTTGAATGGATTGAATGATTTCGTAACTGCGACATTTTATAAAAATTGAATGGAAATGTTTTATGAAATGTAGAGTTATGTTGCAGTTTGTAGAACCTGATACATTATATTTGTCACATTTCTCTTTGTATAGTATTTAGCCTTTATCACTCACCTTTTCTCCAGTGCCTGTATCATGGCACGGGCTTTCAGCAGGCATTCTTCATATTCCGTTTCGGCTTGGGCATCAATCGTGAGTGCGCTGCCGGCCTGCACCGATACGTAGCGGTTCGCGGCATTGTATAAGATACTTCTTATCACCACGTTGAAATCAAAATTACCCTTGGGGGTAATATAGCCTACCGCACCGGAATAGATGCCGCGCTTCGTCGGTTCATAACGGTCTATCAGCTGCATCGCCGACAACTTGGGGGCGCCGGTCATGCTGCCCATCGGAAAAACCGCCCGCAGGATATCCGCCACACCCGTGTTTTCGGGAACCTCACAGATGATAGTAGAGATCATCTGATGTACCTGCTCAAACGTGTAGATGCCGTACAATTCTTCCACGCGCACGCTTGCAGGCACCGCGATGCGCGAAAAGTCATTGCGCACCAGATCCACAATCATCACATGTTCGCTGCGTTCCTTTTCATCGGCCAACAGATTTTCTTTGAGTTGCGCATCTTCCGTTTCATCCGCCGCCCGTCTGCGCGTTCCCTTGATAGGCTGCGAAATCAGCGTGTGGTGTTGCTTTTTCAGAAAACGCTCCGGCGATGCGCACAGCAGATACTGTTCTTCCATTCTGAAGAAACAGGAAAACGGCGCACGCGAAATGGCATTGAGCGTATTGAATACTTCTACCGGATGAATGGTGACCTCTTCCGCATAAAATTCCTGACACAGATTCATTTCATAAATATCGCCTCGCTGCAGGTGTTCTTTAATTTTGCCCACCACTCCGGCATAAGTTTCCTGCGTCCATCGTGGTTGCATGCGGATGTCTGTTGCTTTTGCGGAATGCACACCGGCCGGCGTTTGCAGCAACAATTTAAATGCCGCCAGTTCCGTGGCTTCGTCTGTGTCTGCTGTCAGGCACAGTCCGACTTCCGCCTTTTCGCCCGTTATCCGCACGATAAAGCGCGGTACAAAAAAATGCAGCAGTGGTGCTTGTATGCCGTCGGTTTTCGGATAGGAATGTTGCGTCAGTGCAGGCTCCGTTTCATTCTTGAGGTCGTAACTCAGGAATCCGAACAGCCAGTCCTGATGTCGTTTTGTAAACGCTTCCAATGCGTTCAGTGCTGCGGAGTCTGCGGTTAATGTATGTACAGCGCCAAGTGCAAACAGCGACCCGAAAGTGGAATGCGGATAATTGGGATAGTTGTTGCTGTCCAGATAACAGAAATACGGCGTATGTTCTGAAGCACGCAGCAGTTGCTGCCTGAAGGCAGGCAAATCGTCAACCGGAAATGGACAGAATTTTCTCATAGTCGTGAAGCCACAGCAATATGCCGCGTGTGACAGTAAAGATAAGTGAATCCTGGATGGATTAGGCCAGTAATTTTCCTTCGGTAAGGTCGATGAGCTGCTCTCTGCCCGGCCCGTTGGATACCATCGCCACCGGAATATTGAGGTATTTTTCCAAGTAATCGATATAGTTTTTCAGCTCTTCTTTCAATGGCTGATCATGCTCGATATTGCCCCAGCTTTTAAAGAAAATGGTGGTCGGTTTGATTACCTTATTCACCATGTCGTAAGGCAGATCTTTGGTTTCCTTATTGTCGTATTTGTAGTGTGTAGTCACCCCGAATTCATCAAAGGCATTCAGAATGTCCGCCTTGGTGATGATGATTTTAGTAACGCCGTTGATAAGGCAGGCGTAGTTCAGTGCAGGCAGGTCAATCCAACCGCAACGGCGCGGACGACCAGTAGTGGCGCCGAATTCACCGCCTTCCTTGCGCAGCTTCTCGCCCACTTCATTGTCCAGTTCTGTCGGGAAAGGGCCGCTGCCGACACGGGTGCAATAGGCTTTGGTGATACCGATGACTTCCCCGATATGTTTGGGTGAAATGCCGAGTCCGGTGCAAACTGCCGCGGAAATGGTGTTGGAAGAAGTAACAAACGGATAAGTGCCGAAGTCGATGTCGAGCATGCTGCCTTGTGCGCCTTCCGCCAGAATGCGTTTGCCTTTTTTCAGAGATTCATTGATGAAGTAAACAGACTCTACCTGTCTGTATTCTTTCAGCCTTTCCACAGCATTCATCCACTCTTCTTCCATCGGTTCGAGTTCGAAGCTGTGGTTGTATATCTGCAGCAATTGCAGGTGTTTGTTCTTCAGTAATTCATATTTCACGATAAAATCCTCTTCGAGGATATCACCGATGCGCAATCCGTTGCGACCGGTTTTATCCATATAGGTCGGTCCGATACCTTTGAGCGTAGAGCCGATTTTGGAACTCCCTTTGGAAGATTCGGAAGCGGCATCCAGGATTTTGTGTGTTGGCAGAATGAGGTTGGCGCGTTTGGAGATTATCATGCGCTCTTTTACCGGCACGCCTTCTTTTTCGAGCGTGTCAATTTCTTTCATCAGCGTGATAGGGTCAATCACGACACCATTGCCGATATAGTTGATTTTTCCTTCGCGGAAGATGCCGGATGGCACCGTGTGTAATACATGTTTCTTGCCGTCGATGACCAGCGTGTGGCCAGCATTCGGACCACCCTGAAAACGGGCGATAATGTCGTATTTGTCAGCTAAATAGTCTACAATTTTTCCTTTTCCTTCATCGCCCCACTGGAGGCCCAGAATTACATCTACTTGCATGATTGGCTATAATTTATCGTCAGAAATTTATGTTCAATTGGAGCAATGAAGTTGATGAAATAATTTAGGAAATACAATTTTTGCAGATAAAATCTTTGTTACTCTTATGCAAACAACCGGAAGTGATGAAAATAATCACAGTAGCGATTTGTAAATAGTATAAGTGCTGGTGGAAATAATCAATATGCCTACCAGTCGCATAATGGTTTTTGGTGCCATGAATCGGAGAATATATGCGCCAATCGGAGCAGCGATAACACCCCCGATAATCAGGGCGAGGACCGGTTTCCAGGCTTCAATACCGAGGAAAAAGATGAACACGCCGGTGCTGAAAAAGGTGACGAAAAATTCGGCGGTATTCACCGTGCCGATGACTTCGCGCGGTGAATTTCCCTTGTCGATGAGGTTGGAAGATACAATGGGGCCCCAGCCGCCGCCACCGATGGAGTCAAAGAAAGCACCCAAAAAGCCGAGGTAAGGCGCAAAGCGCCAGTTGCTTTTGCTGGCCTTGATATTCCTGAAACTCTTGTATAAAATGTAAATCCCTAACAGCAACAAATACCCTGCGATAAATGGTTTTATCACTTTTCCGTCGAGGATGTCGGAAATGAGATACGCCCCGATGACGGCCCCGGCGACACCGGTGAATACCAGCCGGAAAAACAATCTTTTGTCGATGTTACGCATGAAAATATGGGAAAGTCCGGATACGCCGGTGGTAAATACTTCTGCGGTGTGAACGCTGGCGGAGGCGACAGCCGGAGGCACGCCAATGCCGAGTAGCATGGTGGAACAACTGACACCGTAGGCCATCCCGAGCGCACCGTCAATAATCTGTGCGACAAATCCAGCGAGTATGAATAACAGAAATTCCTGGTCGAAACTGAAATTGCTGAGCGGACTGGGAGAGGTGCTATATATCTTCCAGCACAGAAAGCCGATCAAACTGACTTTTAAAGATATCATGGCCGCCGCCACATATTTCATACTGATTTTCTCCATATGGTTTTTTTATAGTTTAGTGGATCCTGAACTTTTATCTTTTTGTTTTAAGTGTATATGGTGCACAATGCCCAATCGGAATATATTGCGGTCGAAAAATTTATCTCCCGACGTTCTTTGCTGAAACCAGTTGATATAGCCGACTTCAATGCCTATCTGTTTGATGGGTGCATATTGCAGGGCGACCCCAACGCGGTTCTGATCAAAAATATTGTAGGTGACCTTCTTCCCGAAGTTCAACATCAGCTCATCCATAATCCTCAGTGTTAGCGCGTGTTTGCTGTTTTTATCGGACTTTTTCAGGAAAATATCGAGACCGAACTGATAGCGGAAGCGCATACTGCCAAAACTGAATCCGTCTTCCAGTTGCGGGCCGCTGCTGTTTTTGAAAAAGCGGGCTTCCAGCCTGTAGCGGTGACTGATGTTTACCCGTTTGAAAGCCTGCCTGTTGTTGGCTTCGATAAACGGACGTACTTCTGGTACTTGCAGATCATAGTCTGCCGTAGGGTCTGTATTGGAAATGAAAAAACAAAAACCCGGCCCAAGATCCCAGTTGTTTTTAATAGTCGTTCGGAACACGGAACGCATTACAAACTGACTTTGCTTCAGATGTGCAACAAAGTGCCTCTCTTGCACATCTGTACTTACTGTAAACCGGTCGTTGATTTTCAGATGTTGTACATAGGCATACCAAATCAGCGTTTGGTGGTCCACTTTTTTCTCCGCAAAGAGTGATAGTGTCGCCAAAGTGCAAGTCAGAAAAAGCGCATATTTCTTCAACATCAATGCAAAACTAATAAAAACTATTAAATCTACCAATAGTATAGAGTATATAGGTTTTATCAAATAATTAACTCGGTCGGTGCTCACGGCAAACGGATGCTGCTAATTGCTGAATAAAGCGTATTTTTGCAGTATGAAATTTGAGGAATATCCGATAGCTGCGGAGATAAAGCGAAATATAGAAGCGTTGGGCTACAAAAAGCCAACGGATATTCAGTTTAAATCTATTCCGGCCATTTTGAACAAAGAAGACGTGCTGGCCATCGCGCAGACCGGCACCGGTAAGACCGCGGCCTTTGCTATTCCCGTCATTCATCTCATCCACGAGCGCAAGCGCAACCGCGCGAAAGACGCTATCAAGTGTGTGGTGATGGTGCCAACACACGAACTGGCGATTCAGATTACACAGGTGTTCAACAGCCTGGCGAAACATACCAAAGTGAAAGCGTTTGCATTGTTCGGAGGCACGGAACAACAGCCTCAGATAGATAAACTGTATCAGGGTGTCGATATTTTGGTGGCTACACCGGGACGCTTATTCGATTTGCGCAGTCAGGGCTACCTCGACTTGTCGGACATCGAAATTCTGGTGCTCGATGAAGCCGACCATATGCTGGATCTGGGATTCATCGGTGATATTGAGGATTTGATAAAATTCCTTCCTAAGCATCGTCAGACCTTGTTTTTTTCGGCCACTATCAACGAGAAAATTAAGAAGCTGGCCTACTCGCTCGTGCATAAGGCGATTCGTATCCAGATTTCTCCGAAAGATCCGGTCGCGAAGAATATTCAGCATGCTGTAGCACATATTGAGATGGACGACAAGCGGTTTTTTCTGGAGCGTGTTATCCGGGAAAATGAAGGCAAGAAAATGATAGTGTTTGTACGTACCAAAGTGCGTGCGGAGCGCGTAGCGGCAGCCATGCAAAAAGCGGGCATCGATACGTTAACCATCCACAGTGACAAAGACCATAAAAACCGCACCGATGTGATGCGACAATTCCGCGAGGGCAAAGTGCGCGTGCTGATTGCAACGGATGTGAGTGCGCGAGGCATAGATATTCCGAATGTGGACTTTGTGGTCAATTACGACTTGCCGGAAGTGCCGGAAAATTATGTTCACCGTGTCGGACGAACCGGCCGCGGGATGCAGAAAGGACAGGCGGTTTCATTTTGCAGTAGGGAAGAAGAACCTGTGCTGAAAGAAATTGAAGCCTTTCTGGGAAAGCCTGTCGTAAAACTGGCAGTGGATCAGGATACCCGCGAGGAAGTGCTGGATTATACGGAAGCGACCAAATTCACCATCAAAGATGTGATGCGGGAAATATTGGAAGCCGAACAAACGCCTGTGAAGAAAGGCAAAAAAAAGAAGTAATTATTTTTTGGGTTTGAAACGTATCAGATCCACCGGCGGTAATTCCTTTTCTTTTACAAAATAATTTTTCTGTGATTTCAGTCGTTTCTCGAAATCAGCATAATTTTTCCCGGAATTATTTGTCCAGAGTGATTCAGACATGGCTACAATTCTAGGGAATATCTGATATTGCAGTGTTTCCGTATCTTCAATAAATTCTGTCCAAACACAAGCCTGCCCGCCCCAGATTTTTTTTTGCGCTTCCTTCGATTTGATTTTATCCAGCGGATTGAAACTGTATGCTTTGTCCAATGGCAAATAGGTCATGTAAATGCCTTTTTTCTCATCGTCCCAGTCTTGCGGATAATCGAAATAGCAGAATGTACGTGGAGTCATAATCACACGATGCCCTTTTTCTGCTGCTTCTGTGCCGGCTTTGGTATTTCGCCAACTCATAATCGTGATTTCTTTTGCAGGACTGGTTTCCAGTATCTCGCCCCAGCCAATCAGATCCTTGTTTTTAGAGGACAGTGTTTCCTGCATACGTTCTATAAAGAGAGCGTGGAAAGCATCCGGTTTCAGGTTGTGAGCCGCGGCATAGGTTTTACCTCTTTCGCTTTGTTCCCACTGCTTTGTCGGCACTTCATCGCCCCCAATATGGAAATATCTGCCCGGAAACAGGTTCGTGGTTTCTTCCAGAATATCGGCCAGAAAGCGGAAAGTCGCGTCGGAAGGACATAGTATATTTTCCTTAATGCCAAATGTATTCGGTACCTGAATACTGTCCGGATAGCATCCAAATTCAGGATAGGCGGCAATGATAGCGGAACTGTGACCGGGAATATCTATTTCCGGAATGATGGTAATAAATCGCTCTTTGGCATATTGCACGATCTCTTTGATTTCTTCCTGTGTGTAATAACCACCGTGGCGGCTGCCGTCTTTCTCTGTGCGCCAGGCACCTTTTTCTGTCAATCTCGGATACTTTTTACTTTCCATTCGCCAGCCTTGGTCGTCGGTCAGGTGCCAGTGAAAATAGTTCAGTTTCAGCTTGCCCATTACATCCAGATATTGTTTGATAACATCCGGCCCGAAAAAATGACGGCTCACATCCAGGTGCATGCCGCGATAGGCAAAGGCCGGCGCGTCCTTGATTTGCATACAGGCAATCTGTTTGGAGGTGTCCGCATTCATCAGCTGAAACAAGGTTTGCATACCATAAAATAATCCCGCATTGGTGGCGCCGGTAATGGTAATCTGATGGGGGGTTATGTTTAATTCATAAGCCTCCGTGGTCAGTGTTTTCTCTTTTTGGAGATTTAGATAGACGGTGTTGGGTGAGGAGGAAATTACATTGACTTTTTTGGCCGACAGAAATGCCAGTAATTGCTTGTTAACCTGCTTGGTGCCCTCATCGCCGCGCATGATTTTTACCTCCATTTCTTTGGAGTAGTCGAATGCGCCGGTGCTACGGATGATATCATTCGGCAATGGTAATACCGGCGTCTGCTGGGCCCTGATAATGCAGAAAGCGCACAGAAAAATGAGTACGAAAAATGGCTTTTTCATAATTATATAATTAGGCTGAATTGAAGATAGACAAAAATTATGCCTTTTTCTTATGGCTGCAGTTTTCTTTCTGGCAGTTGCCGTATAGTGTCAGCGAATGACTTTTGATGGTTTGCTGAAATAGCTCGCCTGCAGTCGTTTTTACCTGTTGTAACCGCGGATCGCAAAATTCAAACACCTGTCCACAGTCGATGCAAATCAAATGGTCGTGATTGCGGTTGCCATAGGACTTTTCGTACATGGCGTGGTTTTGTCCGAACTGATGTTTGGTGACCAACTCGCACTGCACCAATACGTCCAGCGTGTTGTATACGGTGGCACGGCTCACATTGTAGTAGTTGTTCTTCATCTGAAGATACAACTCCTCCGCATCGAAGTGGTCTTCGCGATTGTAGATTTCTTCCAGGATAGAAAACCGCTCCGGCGTTTTACGCTGTTTGTTATTTTCTAAATAGGTAGAAAAAATGTGCTTGACTTCTGCGAATATTTTCGGATCCATGGCCATGACGGTACAAAGGTACAATTTATGTTCGAAAAAGGTATGCAAAAATCAGCGCGACCTGTCCGTTTTAAATCTCCACCTGCGGCAGGTCTTTTAGTCAGCGTCATGTGCTGTATTACACGAACAAAAATATTGGCCAATTGCAAGCTGAAAAGAAATCTTAATTCTTTGTAATGAGATTTATTTTTAAATTAGTAATTTTATTTAAATTGTAAACCTAAATGATAAAATCTGTTGAGGGCGAGGTAAGGCCTGGTTTTTATTATATAAGATATGAAAAAGCTACTCATTATTATAAGCACCATAACATTTTTTCTGTGTACTAGTTGTCGTAATAAAGTTGATAAAGGGATAATAGGTTGGTGGTCTATGGATACTATTTACTATAAAGGATATGATATAAAATATTGTCTGTGGTTAAATACCATTAGTTTTAGGAAGAATTCGTGTGAATTTGAAGAAACTAATGGCAATTGTTTAGATATTAATGAGAGTGGTAAATATGGAACATGGAAAGTAAATACAGATAATATTCCTTATACATTAGAAATACGAAGTGAGAATAAGATATTTGATGGTAAACATACTATAAAATTTAAACGTGATGACGTAAATAAATTACTAAAGATGGAAATAGAATCAGATAGCCTTTATATAGTATGTAGAAAAGGTTTATTTAACTATAAAGAAAATGAAAAACTTATCAATGAGTTAGTAGAAGAAGATAGTGTTACCTCCAACTAGCCTCAACACCTATCGCGGGGGAAATGTTTGATAAAACAAAAGAGTAATAATGGATAAATTTAATCGTATTATTCATGTAATTGGAAAAAGAGCAAGGATATCCTTAATAGGACACGGTGTTATAGGTGTTGTATTTTTATCTATAGGTGCTATATTGTTGATAATTGGATTTATTAAAAAACCATTAGAGCCTTCTAATCAAGTAGAGTTGAATATTATGAAAAAAACTTTAGAAGGTTTAAATCTTGTGAAGATGATTCAGTATTTTATACAAAGGTTGATGTAGATGTTGATTCGATATACATCAAAGAGTTGTTGAATATATTGAATAATGGAAATTACCAATTAAAACAACAAGAATCAGAGGATGGTTTTGATTCATCACATTATAAATTTGGAGTAGGAAATTCTTATTTTCTAATTGAAGATACAGTATTAAAAAACACACTGTATTTAACTCAGAATATGTATTTTAAAATATCGGCTATTAAATCCCCTCTCTGGAGCAGGTCTTCCGCAGGACGACATTTGTCTGTGCAATCAGACGGTCTCTGACCGCAACCGAAAGCTGAACTTGATAAGTTAAAGCTGAGTTTGCCACGCTTATAGATGCCACGATATGCAACGCGAAATCCGCAGAAGAGTCGGGTTTATGAAAAGCGCAGCAATAGCTGTGAAATGAACGAAGGGCGGCTGTCAGCATGTGCGTTCATTTTATCAGCGGTTGATTTTTGAGGCACGAAAAAAATCAAATTGCCTTACTTTTCATAAATGGTTTTTGGGCACTTTTTGGCAGCAAAAAGTGTCGTAGATAATGGCGTGAAATTAATGCGGTTGCTAAAGAATACCTACTGAGGCGTGTAGACTCGTGTCTTCACAAAAGTGCAATTTGAGCCCGAAAATGTTTGATAAAACCGGCGACCTATCCGTCCTAAATCTCTTCGCGTATAACGGAGGTAATGCCGTCAATGGCCTTCAGTTTGGCAATCAGTTTATTCACCTGGTTGTTATCCTTTACAAACACTTTAATGATGCCCTCAAAGATGCCTTCATTGGTTTCCAGTGATATGGACTGCATATTCAGTTTCATCTCACCGGAAATGATGCTGGTAAGTTTGTTGATAATGCCGATATCATCGAGACCCACCAGTTTGATGGTCGTGAGAAATGCCGGCGTTGTCTTGGCGGTCCAGCGCGTTTTGATAATGCGGTAACCGTATTTGGAAGCCAGGTTGATAATATTATTGCAGCCGGTGCGATGGATTTTTATCATGCCGTTAATGGAAATGAATCCCATTACATCGTCGCCGGGAATAGGGTTGCAGCATTTGGCAAATTCATACGGAAACTGACTGGAAGATTCGCCGAAAATAACAAGTTCCGCGTTTTTCGGAATATCTGATTCTTCCGTATAATTTTCCTGCACCTGTTCTTCTTTCGGGCGACCGATTTTTTCGGGTTTCACAATTTCCAGATGTCCGCCCACTACTTTGAGCTGCTTAAGTTCATTCAGGTTGAGCGTGCCTTTGGCAATTCCGTAGAATAAATCGAGCGAACTGGCAGCCTTATAGAGGTTGGACAATACATTGATATTGTCATTGGTGAAGTGGGCCTTCATCTGATTCAGCTTGCGTTCCAACAGTTCTTTGCCTTCCTCCGCAATCTTACGTTTTTCTTCCCGCAGGGAATTCTTGATTTTTGATTTCGCCCTGGAAGTCGTGACGATATTCAGCCAATCATCATTCGGCCGTTGTTTTCTGGAGGTAATGATTTCCACCTGATCACCATTCGCGAGCACATGGCTGATAGATACGAGCTTGTTGTTCACCTTGGCACCGATGGTGGTGTCACCGATGTTGGTGTGGATGGAATATGCGAAATCGAGTGCGGTAGCACCGGCGGGCAATATCTTCAGTTCGCCTTTTGGCGTGAAGGTGTATATTTCTTTCTGATACAGCTGGAGTTTGAAGTCATTGATGAATTCTATAGGATTGACATCCTGATTTTTCAGAAAATCCCGCACCTGCATCAGCCAGCTTTCAATGGCTTCCTCCGCGGTGTTCTGCGCCTTGGTTTTATTTTCCTTGTATTTGAAATGGGCAGCCAGACCTTTCTCGGCCACTTCGTCCATGCGTTTGGTGCGTATCTGCACTTCCACCCATTGTCCGCCGGGCCCCATCACCGTAGTGTGCAGCGATTCATAACCGTTGGCTTTCGGATGGGAAATCCAGTCGCGCAAACGGGTAGGAGAAGGCGAATATTTATCCGTTACGATAGAATAGGCGCGCCAGCAATCTTCCTTCTCTCTTTCCATCGGAGAGTCGAGGATGACACGAATGGCAAATTTGTCATACACGTCTTCAAACTCCACCTGTTTTTTGCGCATTTTATTCCAGATGGAAGAGATGGATTTGGGGCGCCCGAATACGTCCGCCTTGAGTCCCGATTTATCCATTTCTGCCTGCAGTGGCCGCACGAAATCGTTGATGTATTTGTTGCGATCTTTTTTGGTAGATTCGAGTTTGTTGGCAATGTTCTTGTACTGCTCCGTTTCCGTGTATTTCATGGCCAGGTCTTCCAGTTCTCCCTTGATGGAGTATAAACCCAGCCGGTGTGAAAGCGGTGCGTAGAGATAGATAGTTTCAGAGGCAATCTTCAACTGGTTCTTGCGGCTCTGGCCGTCCAGCGTGCGCATGTTGTGGAGGCGATCCGCAATTTTGATCAGAATAACACGGATGTCATCGCTCAGGGTGAGCAGTATCTTGCGGTAATTTTCCGCTTGTATCGATTCTGTCTGATGGGAAATCTTGCTGATCTTGGTGAGTCCGTCGATAATTTTGGCCACGGTGGCGCCAAATTCTTTGCGGATGTCTTCCAGCGAAACTTCCGTGTCTTCCACCGTATCGTGCAGCAGCGCACAGATGATGGAGGTAGTGCCGAGACCCATGTCGCCGGCCGCAATCTTAGCCACCGCCAGCGGGTGGTGAATGTAGGGTTCGCCGCTTTTGCGGCGCATGTGTTTATGGGCGTCCAGTGCGAGCTCAAAGGCATGCCGGATGCGCTTGTCATCGCCCTTGTGCATGCGCGGCCGCGCTATGCGCAACAACTGACGATAATCTTTTAAAATGGCCTGCTTCTCTGCTTCAACATTGATTTCCATACTTGCGGTTGCTTACTACTATCTGCTAAAATAAAAAAAGTTCAGGGGAATGCCTGAACTTTTTTGTGTAGGATAACGTATTCGTTTATTTTTTCTCTTTTTTGTAAGCAGCGTTCATACCATCCAGGATATCCTGCGTGATGTTGTTCGCTTCGTTCACATACAATAAGTTGATAGTTTCGCGGGAATACGGCAAAATGTATGTATAGCGGCCATCTTTGTTGTATTCTTTCAGATAGTCGATGATTTTTTTCTGGAATTCGATATTGAAGTCCTGCGTTTCTTTCATGAACTGCATTTCCATAGTTTGTTTGCGCTGTTCAATCTTTTCCTGCTCCTGCATCAGTTTTTCCTGGGCAGCCATGCCTTCCTCTTCTGTCATGGTGGCTGCCTTCTGCTGCAGACTCATTACCTTGCTCTGGAAAGCACTCACGCTTCTTTGCAATTCAGATTCCATCGCCGCCTGACGTTTTTCCAGTTCTGCGCTTTTTGCCTTGAAATAGTCGTAATTCATCTGGAAAGTATCGATGTCGATATAGGCAATCTGGGGTACCTGAATGGATTTGCCGTCGGTTTGAACGACTTGTACAGCACCCGGTTTTTTGCTGCTGAAATGCAGATAAAATAAAACGCCTACCAACACAAACAGCACGGCATTTAATGCTAAGGATAAATTTTTCATGCCGCAAAGATAGTGTTATATTTCTTTTGCTTCAACAAACAAACAGAATAATTGCACCCGGAATCTGATAAACATCGGAATATTAAGGATTTGTGAAGAGTGTTGGAGTGGCAAAAATCAGTCGGGCGGATACGGTCAATTAAAAAATAAATTGTATCTTTGCGTTCCATTTTGCGGGTGTGGCGAAATTGGTAGACGCACTAGACTTAGGATCTAGCGGGCAACCATGGGGGTTCGAGTCCCTCCACCCGCACAAAACTGAATGTTGTCATTCTGAACGAAGTGAAGCATCTTGTTCAATGTGGCAACATTTGTTATTTACAACTAAATATTTTATATCGTGAATATCAACAGAAACAACATCGACGATTTGAATGCTGTTATCAGCATCGAGGTAAAAAAAGAAGACTACCTGCCAAAAGTGGAAAAAGCTATCGCGCAGGCGAAAAACACCATCGCTATCAAGGGATTCCGAAAAGGACATGTGCCGGCAGGGTTGGTAAAGAAAATGTATGGTAACTCCATCATGCTCGATGAACTGAATAAAACCGTAACGGATGCGCTGAATGGTTATATCGCGGAACAGCAACTCGAACTGCTGGGACGACCACTCCCGAAACCAAACGATTCCGTAGAGTTCGACGTAAATAATCCGATTGATTTCACCTTCGAATATGAAATCGGTCTGGCACCTGCGGTGAAAGTGGATGTGCTGGCTAAAAAAACAAAAGTGAGCAAGCCGCTCATCACCATTGATGACGCGACGTTGGACAGCGAACTGGAAAAACTGGCGAAGCGATATGGCACCGTAACGAACGAAGAAGAAGTGAAAGAAGGAAAGGAAGCGGTTGTACAGCCTGCCGAGTTGAACCAGGATTTGTTTGATAAAGTATACGGTCCGGAAGTAGTGAAAAGCCTGGAAGAATTCCGTGAACGCGTGCGCAAGGAATTGCAGGATTTCTCCGATCGTTCCGCAGAAAATAAATTCAAGGATGAGTTGTATCTCACGCTGATGGAAAATACGGAGATTAAATTCCCGGATGCATTCCTCAAAAAATTCATTCAGGCAAGCAATGAAAAACCGATTTCCATGGAGCAAATCGAGCAGGAATACCCGGAGTTTACCAAAGGACTGAAATGGAACCTGATTACAGGCACTATTGCCAAGGAAAATAACCTGAAAGTGGAGTTTGAAGAGGTGAAAAACTTCTCCAGACAACAACTCAGCGCACAACTGGCGATGTACAACTCCGCCGGTACGGGCATTGAAGACAAATATATCGATATGCTGAATGATAGCATGATGGCTAAAGAAGACCATGTCAAAAAGTCATACGATGGCGCATTGGAACAAAAATTGTTTACTTTTATAGAATCGCAGGTGACGGTGGAAGAAAAAGCCACTTCATTCGATGAGTTTTTTAACAAAAAGGCAGAAGCATAGATATTGTTCGGAGATATTAGGCTCCGGCAGTGCTATCGGACGCCGCATTATCTCACAAACTAAAATCTAAACAACATGGACTACGGAAAAGAATTCAGAAAATATGCCACCAAGCACCACGGCTTGTCAAGTGTGTATGTAGATAATTACCTGCAAACTTCCATTACGAACCTGACGCCGAATATTATTGAGGAGCGCCCGATGAATGTGGCGGCACTGGATGTGTTTTCCCGTTTGATGATGGATCGTATCATTTTCCTCGGAACCGCCGTGGATGATTACGTTTCCAATGTAATTATGGCGCAATTGCTGTTCCTCGAATCTGCGGATGCCAACCGCGATGTGCAGATTTATGTAAACTCTCCGGGCGGCAGCGTATATGCCGGTTTAGGTATTTATGATACCATGCAGTATATCAATCCGAATGTGGCAACCTGCTGCGTAGGTATGGCAGCCTCTATGGCCGCGGTACTGCTGTGTGCCGGTGAAAAAGGAAAACGCAGCGCGCTCAAACACAGCCGCGTGATGATACATCAGCCAATGGGCGGTGCACAAGGTCAGGTGTCTGAAATCGAAATCACCTACAAGGAAATCACCAAGCTGAAAAAAGAGCTGTACGATATCATCGCGTTGCACAGCGGACAGCCTTATGAAAAAGTGGAGAAAGATAGCGACCGTGATTACTGGATGACCGGCGAAGAAGCCAAGGAATACGGTATGATTGATGAGGTGCTCATCAGAAAATAATGCAACGTATCGCGATATTATGTCGTCTTACAGATAACAGGTTGGTGCGTGTTGATTGATACGCACCAATTTTTTTAAAACACAGACAACTACTACATGTCAAAAAAGAATACCAGCAAATGCAGTTTCTGCGGCCGTGCAAAAGAGGATGTGCAAATCCTGATTACCGGCGTGGATGGATATATTTGTGAAAACTGCGTCACGCAGGCCAAGCAAATCGTGGATACGGAAGTGTTGCATTTACATGCAAAGACATCTTCCAAAGTCCAGATGGAGAAAAATTTAAAGCCAAAAGCGATTAAAGAATATCTGGATGAATATGTCATCGGGCAGGATGAGGCGAAGAAAGTGATATCGGTGGCGGTTTACAACCATTACAAAAGATTGAATCAGACGGTGGAGGCCGATGATGTGGAAATTGAAAAATCCAATATCCTGATGGTGGGAAAAACCGGAACCGGCAAGACGCTGATTGTAAAATCCATTGCGAAATTGTTGAATGTGCCGTTTACCATCGTGGATGCCACCGTGTTTACGGAAGCCGGATATGTGGGCGAAGATGTAGAGAGTATCCTGACGCGTTTGCTGCAGGTGTGCGATTATGATATCGATGCGGCACAGAAGGGCATCGTATTCATTGATGAAATAGATAAAATTTCCCGCAAAGGAGATAATCCATCTCTGACAAGAGATATAAAGGAAGGTACGCAACAGTCCCTGCTGAAATTGATAGAAGGTACAGAGGTGCTCGTGCCGCCGCAGGGTGGCAGAAAACATCCCGAACAGAAATTGCTGAAAGTGGATACCAAAAATATCCTTTTCCTCTGCGGAGGTTCCTTTGATGGGATTGACAAGATTATTTCAAAACGCCTGAACACATCCGTCATCGGATTTAAGAACGGAAATGCTGAAGAAGAAACAAATAAGGAAAATTTGTTGTCTTACATCACGCATCAGGATGTGCGCTCTTATGGATTAATCCCGGAATTGCTGGGTAGGCTGCCGGTGTTGGTGCACCTCGAGGAACTGGACAAAACAGCCTTGACCAATATCCTGACGAAACCTAAAAACGCACTGCTGAAGCAATACAAAAAATTATTCGCGCTGGAAAATATCGCATTTGATATGGATGCTTCCGCGATAGATTTTATCGTAGATAAAGCACTAGAATACAAATTGGGCGCCCGCGGACTTCGTTCCATCTGTGAAGCGATTATTAATGACGCGATGTACGAACTGCCTTCACAGCCCAACATCAAAGAATTTGTGGTCACCGCTGATTATGCCAGAGAAAAACTCAGCAAATCCCGGATTGCGAAATTGAGAGTGGCTTAAGGAAT
>JADLAH010000084.1 GCA_020848315.1 Chitinophagales bacterium
ATTAGTTAAGCGGTCGTGCATCCGGTCGTAGTAGGGTTTATCTACGCTATCATCTATCTTCTTGAATCTCGTCGATTTGCCGCAGCACGCTTCCCGCAATGCGCATTTGCCGCAGGTGGTCTCACTGTCCACTTTGGCGCAGGTCTTCCGTAGGATGACCTGTGCCTATTGATTCCGGCGGTCTCCGACCGCATTCCACAAACGTTCCGAAGAGTCACTAGTGTGTATTTCTCTATCGGTTGGTGCCCCACCAACCGAAATGCCGCCGATCTTCTTGACCATCAAACTGCCCGACTGTAATGAATTCTTCCCAACTCAGACGTCCGTTTTAAACCAAACGGCCTGATAGTTGTTTAACCAGTCTAGACTAAACACCAAACAAAAATGTCAACCTTATTACAACCTTTCAACCAACACGGCCTTACGCTTAAAAATAAAGTGGTAATGGCTCCTATGACGCGCTCCAGAGCAATTGGAAACGTACCCAACGATTTAATCGCCACCTATTACGCACAGCGTGCCGGTGCAGGCTTAATCATCACGGAAGGTGTGTCGCCTTCGCCTAACGGTCTCGGCTATGCCCGCATTCCCGGCATTTTCAACCAGTTGCAAACAGATGGCTGGAAAAAAACGACATCACAAGTACATGCCCAGGGAGCGAAAATATTTATCCAGCTGATGCACACCGGCAGAGTAGGCCATGCCGCTAATTTACCGGAAGGAGCAAGAGTAGTGGCGCCATCTGCTATCGTGGCCGCCGGTGAAATGTGGACAGACGCACAAGGCATGCAACCGCATCCGGTTCCTGCCGAAATGACTACCGATGAAGTGAAAGCCACGATACAGGAATATGTCGCGGCCGCGAAAAATGCCGTTGAAGCAGGCTTCGATGGCGTGGAATTACACGGTGCCAACGGTTATCTGATAGAACAGTTTATCCGAACAACAAGCAATCAGCGAACAGACGAATACGGCGACCCGACAAAATTTGTACTGGAAGTCGCTAAGGCCGTATCTGATGCGATTGGAAAAGAAAAAACTGGAATCCGCCTGTCTCCGTATGGTGTCTTTAATGATATGCCGTACGATGCAGCCGCTATGGATCCGGTCTATTCGAAGATATTTGAAGGCTTAAATGAAATAGGCATTCTGTATGTACACTTAGTCGATCACAGCAGCGGCGGTGCTCCTGAAGTGCCGGATGCTATTAAGGCTACAGCCAGAGAGAAATTCAAAAACATCCTGATTCTGAGCGGTGGATACGATAAGGCAAGGGCAGAGGCCGATTTAGAGGCAGGTAAAGGAGATTTAATTGCATTCGGCAAACCATTTATCTCTAATCCTGATTTTGTGGAGCGCATGGAACATAATTATGCATTGACTCCGGTGGATTTTCAGACATTATACACGCCTGATGAAAAAGGATTTACCGATTATCCGGTGTATTCATAATAAACTTTATATATAGGGGTAAGGCCGGAACATTGTTCCGGCCTTTTTTTAATTCGGTGCATCTTGTCAGTCATTTTCGGTTGGTGGGGACACCAATCGATAGGGAAAGATGAAAATCGGAATTTCAGATTTCAGAATTACGATTTCAGATTTTAAGCAGTCTTCATTTACATATCGTGCTTTTGCATTTAACACAATACGCAACGGGAAAACCGAAGAAGAGTCAGGTTTATGAAAAGCGCAGCAATAGCTGTAAAATGAACGAAGGGGCGGCTATCAGCATGTGCGTTCATTTTGTCAGCGGTTGATTTTTGAGGTACGAAAAAATCAAATTGCCTTGCTTTTCATAAATGGTTTTTGGGCACTTTTTGACACCAAAAAGTGTCAGAGAAAAATCAAGCATTGTGATAATGGATGAAAAAAAATAGAATCTGTTTATCTGTCTTTTCTCTATCGGTTGATGTCTGCATGAACCGATAGCTTTAATATCGTGCCACGATAATCGTGGCACGATGACCACTTTGGCGCAGGTCTTCCGTAGGATGACCTGTGTCTATTGATTCCGGCGGTCTCCGACCGCATTCCACAAACGTTCCGAAGAGTCACTAGTGTGTATTAAATCTGATGGTCTCTGACCGCCACCGAGATGCTGAATTAAAAATCAAATTGCCTTACTTTTCATAAATGGTCTTTGGACACTTTTAGGCAGCAAAAAAGTGACAGAGAAAATGAAGAATAGCAGGAAATAGAATTTCAGATTTCAGAATTGCGATTTTAGATTGTAGTCATTTTCCATATCCGAACAGATGCTTCGTACCGCTGCATGACAAAGGGAACACCATACTTTCAATAAAAAAACGCCGTGCATTCGCACAGCGTTTTCGTATCATTTTTTGAATAGCTTATTCGCCTTTGCCCCCAATCATGGAACCTTCAGAGGCATCCACGCCCGGTTTCTGCACAATCGCATTGCCTGAAACATACAATACAATGCTTTCGCCGTCTTTGGTGGTCACAGTAATGGATTTTCTGAATGCACCCTCACGCGCCATATTGTATTGCGTTTTGATGCTGCCTTTTTTGCCCGGCATCACCGGCTCTTTCGTCCAGGTCGGTGTTGTACAGCCGCAGGATGCCTGCACATTCTCCAGAATCACCGGCTCGTTGCTCACGTTGGTAAACTCAAAATCATATGTAACCGGCTTACCCTGAGGCTGATTGCCGAAATCATGTTCCAGTTTGTTGAACTTTACTTTGGAAGAATTGCCCTGCGCAAACGACACGGTTGTCAGTGATAATAAGAGGGAAAACAAGAATAGATATCGCATAATGTTCATTTTTTGTACACAAAACTATCAAAAACTATACCAATATATTGGTAGGGGGAGCCTTTTAACGCCAGATTAACAATTTTACCTTAATGTTAATAAACCTGCTGCCCGTTAACACTATTAATCCCATTTTCGTTGTAATTTTGACACGAAATTTAATTATGTCAGTATCCGGAGAAAATACATTCGTAACGAAAGGCGTGCAGCAGCAGGTCTCTTTCGAGGAATTTAAGACAGAAGTGCTGAATGACTACCGGCTGGCATGTGTGAGTCGTGAGGTCAGCCTCACCGGCCGCCGAGAAGTGCTGACCGGCAAAGCGAAGTTCGGTATCTTCGGCGACGGCAAGGAGTTGCCGCAAATCGCGCTCGCCAAAGTATTTGAGGAAGGCGATTTTCGCGCAGGTTATTACCGCGACCAGACTTTCGCGCTCGCTACCGGCATCGTCTCTGTCCATCAGCTGTTCGGACAACTGTACGCCAACCCGTCGCTGGAAGACGACCCGCATTCCGGCGGACGCCAGATGAACAATCACTTCGCCACCCGAAGCCTGCATCCCGACGGCACCTGGAAGCCGCTGATACAGCAAAAGAATTCCGCCGCCGACAATTCACCGACTGCCTCGCAGATGCTGCGCGCCTTCGGTCTCTCGATGGCCTCCAAAAAATACAGAGCTTTATCCGCAGAGACAGGCGAAAATGAATTCAGCAAAAACGGAAATGAAATCTGCTTCGCCACCATCGGCGACGCGTCCACGTCCGAAGGTATTTTCTGGGAAGTCATCAATGCAGCAGGTGTCGCGCAGGTGCCCCTGATTGTGTCCGTCTGGGACGATGGTTACGGCATTTCCGTACCCAAGGAAGTGCAGACCACCAAAGGCAGTATCTCCCAGATTCTGCGCGGCTTTCAGGCCGACGAACGCGGCAAGGGCTACGATATCTATGTAGTGAAAGGCTGGAATTATCCGCAGTTGGTGGCCACCTACAAACTGGCTGCCGACAAAGCCCGCAAATCGCATATACCAGCCATCATACACGTGGAGGAACTGACGCAGCCGCAGGGGCATTCCACTTCCGGCTCGCACGAAAGATATAAAAGTGAGCAACGCCTGCAGTGGGAAAAAGACAGCGACTGCAACCTGCGTTTCAGACAATGGATACAGCAAAACAAGATTGCGACCGAAGAGGAGCTGGCAACTATTGAGCAGGATGCAAAGAAATATGTGGCGGAACAGCGCAAGCTGGCCTGGAATAAATTCCACGGAGCCATTCTCGAAGAAATCAAAGAAGCGACAGCGATTATTCAGCGTGTCGCTGCAGACTCTGCCCGTAAAGACGAACTCGAAGAACTCATCAGAGAAATGCAGCAGGCCATCGAGCCGATGCGCAAGGATATTTTCAAGTTGATAGCATCGGTATTGCTGCTGACTAAAGACGAGGCACTTCCCGCGATTGCGGAACTGAAAAAATGGCGGGATATCCAGTATCAGGTGAATACCGAGCGATATTCTTCCTATCAGCATACCAATTCTCTTCATGCGCCGGGGCGGTTGCCGGTCATCGCTGCACGCTACCCGGAGCAACCCAATGTGGTGAGCGGCTATCAGGTGCTGAATGCCTGCTTCGATGCCAATTTCGCCAGAGATGCAAGGCTGCTCGCCTTCGGTGAGGATGTCGGACAAATCGGAGATGTCAATCAGGCTTTCTTCGGATTGCAGGCCAAATACGGCAAAGACCGCATCTACGATACCGCTATCCGCGAAGCGAGTATCATGGGCGAGGGAATCGGCTTGGCCATGCGTGGCTGGCGACCTGTCGCGGAAATCCAGTATCTCGATTATCTGCTCTACGGACTGCAGCCGCTCAGCGACGATCTTGCTTGTTTGTCGTATCGTACCAAAGGCGGACAAAAAGCGCCACTGATAGTGCGTACCCGCGGTCACCGGCTTGAAGGTATCTGGCATACCGGGTCGCCGATGCAGATGGTATTGGGCGCGCTGCGCGGGATGCATGTCTGTGTGCCGCGCAACATGACACAGGCCGCAGGATTCTACAATCTGCTGTTGCGCGGCGACGAGCCCGCCATCGTGATTGAGTGTCTGAACGGATATCGTCTCAAAGAAAAAATGCCGCTGAATCCCGGTGAATTTACCGTTCCACTGGGTGTTCCCGAAGTGTTGCAGGAAGGCCGTGATATTACACTCGTAACCTATGGCTCCTGTGTGCGTATCGCGCAGGAAGCACTCGAAAGTCTGCATAAACTCGGGGTTTCGGTGGAACTGATAGATGTGCAGACATTGCTGCCGTTTGATATTTACGGGGTCATCGGAAATTCCATCCGAAAAACCAACCGCGTCTTGTTTCTCGATGAAGATGTACCCGGTGGCGGTACGGCTTATATGTTACAGCAAGTCATGGAAAAGCAGGCTGTTTTCCGTTATCTCGATAGCGAACCACTCACTTTATCAGCTAAAGAACATCGCAGTGCCTTTGGCAGTGACGGTGATTATTTCAGCAAACCGAATGCGGAAGATATTATGTCCGCCATTCTGAAAGTGATGCACGAAGCCAATCCGGCCAAATTCCCTTTGTTGTGGTAAAATTACTGTAAGCGGTTAAGATACAGGCGGATGGTATTTTCCAGTCCCAGGTAAATCGCATCGCAGATGAGTGCATGTCCGATGGATACTTCATCCAGTTGCGGCAGTTGTTCCTTCAGGAAACGCAGGTTCTCCAGATTCAGGTCGTGTCCCGCATTGATGCCCAATCCGCAGCGGATGGCAGTGTGGCAGCTCGCTCTGAGGGCGCTGACCGCCTCTTCCGGATTTTTCGGATAATGGTGCGCGTACGGACCGGTATAAAATTCGATTCTGTCGGCGCCCGCTTCCGCCGCTTTTTCTATCAGTGCATCATTCGGGTCGATAAACAGGGAAACGCGGATACCGGCATCTTTCAGCCGTGCAATCTTATCCTGCAGAAACGCGAAATGGTGCAGCGTATCCCAGCCGTGGTCGGAAGTCAGCTGATTCGGGGCATCCGGCACCAGTGTGCACTGATGTGGCTGCACCGCAAGGACTTTCTGCATAAAGTGTTCATCCGGATAGCCTTCGATATTGAATTCCGTGGTGCAAAGTTCTTTCAGCGGTTGTAGATCCGAGAATTTGCAATGCCTTTCATCCGGACGCGGATGCACCGTGATGCCCTGTGCGCCGAAGCGTTCACAATCCTGCGCCACTTTCAGCAAGTCGGGATAATTGGCACCGCGGGAATTGCGGATCAGTGCGATTTTATTGAGGTTGACAGATAAACGGGTCATGGTTGGTATACAATGTATTACACAATTTTTTCCTTTTCAAAGATGGCATATATCTTTTCCAGCGTCTCATCGATGGTGAGGAAGGATTTGCCGCCGGAGGCATTGCGGTGACCGCCGCCTTCAAAGTGTTCGCGGCAGATTTTCTCTACCGAAATAGTGCCTTTGCTGCGGAAGGAAAGCTTGATGATGCGCGGTTCCTGTTTCAATAGTATGGCTACTTTCACATTCCGGATGGACAGCGGGAAATTCACCAATCCTTCGGTGTCGCCGGTCTGCAGGTTGTAGCGATAGGCATCTTTTTTATCCACGATGATAATGCCGATGCCCAGGTCTTCGCGGATAATCATATTGCGCGACAGCGCATTGCCGATGAAACGCAGTTTTTCCTCGCGGCCGTTCTGGTTGAGTTGTTCCTGTACGTGGATGATGTCGAGTCCGCAGTCGAGCAGAAATGCCGTAATCTGCAACGCCCTTTTATTGGTGGCGCCGTTGGAGAAGCTGCCGGTGTCCGTGAGAATGCCGGTATAGATGCATTCGGCCACCTCTTTGGTCGGAACATATTCCGGATCCGCCATGCTGATAAATTCAAACACCAGTTCGCAGGTGGAAGAGGCTTTGACGCTGTGCAGCATCCAGTGTGCAAATTCTTTCGGATATAAATGATGGTCTATCAGCAGGATCTTTGCGGCGGTATTGGCTTTGATGGCCACATCCAGCGGCTCAATACGGCTCAGGTCGTTGAAGTCGAGGCAGATGATGAGATCCGCTTCCGCTATCGCGATCTGGCTGAGGTTGGGATTGTCGAGATAATTCCAGATTTCCTCACAACCCGGCAGATAGCCGAAGTAGGCCGGAAATTCGGTCGGAGAGATGACGCGGGCATTGTGGCCTTTGGATTGCAGGTAGTTGAACATCGCCAGCGAGGAGCCCATCGCGTCGCCATCCGGCTTCTGATGCGTGGTGATGACGATATTTCTGGGTGTCTGAAGAAATTCCTGTAATGCTGCTAATTGTTCCATGCCGCTTGCAAGATACACATTTATACAGCAAAATGTGTCTGAAAAGATGATTTTAGGTCGCGCAAACATTAAGTAATAGTAAAACTTATATACGCTCGCACGCAGGTGCACGCGAATGCCTATCTTTGCGGAAAATATAGCACCAATGGCAACAAACAGAACATTTACTATGATTAAACCGGATGCGGTAGAAGCGAATAACATCGGTCCGATTCTGGCAATGATGACAGAAGCAGGTTTCAAAATCGTAGCACTGAAATACACTAAATTATCCGCAGAGCAGGCAGGTAAATTCTATGCGGTTCACAGCGAGCGTCCGTTCTACGGAGAGCTGGTGGAGTTCATGAGCAGAGGCCCGATTGTAGCGGCTATCCTGGAAAAAGACAACGCAGTAGAAGATTTCCGTAAATTAATCGGCGCTACCAATCCTGCACAGGCAGAAGAAGGTACTATCCGCAAACGTTTTGCAAAATCTATCGGAGAAAATGCCGTTCACGGTTCTGATTCCGACGAGAATGCACAAATCGAAGGAGATTTCTTCTTCTCTCAGCTGGAAAGATTCTAATCAATCGTTCAGATAAATAAAAAAAGAGGTTCCTTATCGGACCTCTTTTTTTATGTCTTGTGGTGATACAATAAAAAAAGGCAACACTTTCGTGTTGCCTCGTTGTAGCGGGAGTTGGACTCGAACCAACGGCCTTCGGGTTATGAGCCCGACGAGCTACCAACTGCTCCATCCCGCGATATATTGTAATTGATGAAAGAACTTGTCTGCGTCTCTTTGAATGAGAGTGCAAAGCTACACATTTTTTCTCACACACCTACATTAATTTTATGTAACTTTGCAATATCGGAATTTTTTGTAAAATTTTAGATCACCTTATATGAACCATAAAGCTGGATATGTCAATATATTGGGCAAGCCCAATGTAGGGAAGTCAACATTGATGAACGCACTCATCGGAGAGCGCTTGTCTATTATCACTTCCAAAGCGCAGACAACGCGCCACCGCATTCTCGGTATCGTGAATGGCGATGATTTTCAGATTGTATTTTCTGATTTGCCGGGTATCATCAAGCCTGCCTATAAAATGCAGGAATCGATGATGGATTTTGTCCGCACTTCGCTCGAAGATGCGGATATGTTTATTTATATGGCACAAATCGGAGATAAGCCGGAGAAGCAACCGGACGAGTATGCCAAAATTAAATCGCTGAAAGTGCCCACGCTCTTGTTGTTGAACAAGATTGATATGGCCAATCACGAAGAGGTGATGCTGGAGCGCTTGCTGTGGGAAGCTGATTTTCCGGAGGCTACTGTGATGCCGTTTTCTGCCAAATTCAACCTGAATGTAGAGAAGATGCTGAACGATATCGTCAGTTTCCTGCCGGAAAGCCCGCCTTATTTTGATAAAGAGGAATTTACCGACCGGCCGGAGCGTTTTTTTGTTACGGAAATTATCCGGGAAAAAATCCTGCTCAACTACAAACAGGAAATACCTTATAGTTGCGAAGTGGTCTGTTCCTATTTCATGGAAGACGGAGATATCATCAAGATATCCGTGGATATTTATGTGGAGCGCGAGAGTCAGAAGCCCATATTAATCGGCAAAGGCGGAGAGATGCTCAAGAAAGTGGGCTCGCAGGCGCGTGCGGATATGGAGAAGTTTTTCGGTAAGAAAATATTTCTGGAAACACATGTGCGCGTGGCGGATAACTGGCGCAATAACGAAAATATGCTGCGCAAATTCGGCTACCGAGAAGCCTGATGTAATAATTCCTTATCTTTAAATAAACAGCTATCGGACCATCGTTGTCCTTTATTCCTTATCTTTTCCTTATCTTTGTACCGTGAGTTATACAGTTGCCATAATAGGGCGTCCCAATGTAGGTAAATCCACTTTGTTCAATCGTTTATTGGAACAAAGAAAAGCGATTACCGATGATTTCAGCGGCGTGACCAGAGACCGTCAGTACGGCATTGCCGAATGGAACGGCAAAACATTCAATGTCATCGATACCGGTGGCTTTGTCATGCATTCCGATGATGTTTTCGAGAAAGCCATCCGCCGTCAGGTGCGATTGGCTATAGATGAAGCGGATTTATTGCTGTTCCTGGTGGATGTCACCACGGGCATCACCGACCTCGATGAGGCACTGGCACAGGAACTCCGGAAATCGAAAAAGCCGGTGCTGTTGGCTGTCAACAAAGTGGACAATACCGAGCGTTCTTACATGGCCAATGAGTTTTACGGACTTGGATTTGAAGATTTGTTCTGCGTTTCTTCCATGAGTGGTAGCGGCACAGGGGAAATCCTGGACAGAATCACGGAGCAGATACCGGTTGACATCGAAAACGCGGTCGACATCTACGCTTCTTTACCTAAAATCACCATTGTAGGACAACCGAATGTCGGAAAATCCACGTTACTCAATGCGCTGATTGGAGAAGAAAGAAATATTGTGACAGATATCGCCGGTACTACCCGCGATGCCATCCATACGCATTACAAATTATACGGCAAGGAATTCCTGCTGATAGATACCGCCGGCATACGCCGTAAAAACAGGGTGCATGAAGACCTCGAATTTTATTCCGTTATCCGTGCTGTAAAAGCTATCGATGAAGCGGATGTGTGTATTCTTGTGCTGGATGCATTGGAAGGTATCAGCGCGCAGGATCTGAAGATTTTCAGTATCATCGAGCAACGCAAGCGCGGGGTGGTCATACTCGTCAATAAATGGGATGCCGTGGAGAAAGATTCCAAAACCATACTGGAATTTGAAGCCCGCATCAAACAGAAGATTGCGCCGTTCACGGATGTGCCGATTCTGTTTATTTCCGCCAAAGAAAAACAACGTATCTATCAGGCAATCGATAAGGTACTCGAAGTGTATGATAACAAGCAAATCAAAATTCCTACGCATCAGCTGAATGAGATTATGCTGGAGGAAATTGAGAAATATCCACCACCGGCCTACCGTGGCGAGTATATCAAAATCAAGTATGTTACGCAGTTGCCGGCGAAGACACCTTCTTTCGCTTTCTTCTGTAATCATCCGGATTATGTACGTGAAGCTTATCGCAATTATCTGGAAAACAGAATGCGGGAGCACTTCAAATTATCGGGTGTGCCGATTAATATTTTCTTTCGTAAGAAATAAAAATAAAAAGGATAACCTGAGGTTATCCTTTTTTTATGTGCTGTTGTTGTTATAGTTTGTTGGCGCGTTGTCGCAACAGATGGTCCGTAATGGTGAGTGCGGCCATGGCTTCGATAATCGGTACGGCTCTCGGCAATACACAAGGGTCATGTCTGCCTTTGCCAGATACGACAGCCGGATTGCCGTCTTTATCCACTGATTCCTGATCGCGCATAATGGTCGCAATCGGCTTGAAGGCAACATTGAAATAGATATCCATGCCATTGCTGATGCCACCCTGAATACCGCCGGAAAGATTGGTGCGCGTGCGGATGGCTCCTTCTTCCGAAAAGAATAAGTCATTGTGCTGTGAGCCTAATAGTTCCGTACCTGCGAAACCGCTGCCGTATTCAAACCCTTTGGCCGCGTTGATACCCATCATGGCTTTGGCGAGGTCGGCATGCAATTTGTCGAAAACAGGCTCGCCTAATCCGGCAGGAACACCTTTAATCACACCGGTAATGACGCCGCCCACCGTGTCGCCGTTTTTCTTCACGACTTTGATAAACTCAATCATCTGTTCCGCAATCACCGGATCCGGACAGCGGATGATATTGGCTTCTGTCTGTGATAAATCCAATTCGGTATATGGTTTCTCCACGGCAATATTGCCTACTTTGGATACATAAGCGTGGATTTGAATGCCGTAGTGTTGCAGTAATTGTTTGGCAATCGCTGCTGCTGCTACGCGCGCCGCGGTTTCCCTGGCCGAACTGCGTCCGCCGCCGCGGTGGTCGCGGGTGCCGTATTTGGCGTCGTAGGTGAAGTCAGCGTGCGAAGGGCGATAGCTGTCTTTGATATGTTCATAGTCTTTCGACTTCTGGTCTGCATTTCTGATGAGCAATGCTATCGGTGTGCCCTGTGTTTTATTTTCAAAAATACCGGATAATATTTCCACTTCATCCGCTTCCTTTCTTTGCGTTACAATCGCGGATTGCCCCGGTTTTCTGCGTTCCAGTTCCGACTGAATAAATGCGGGATCAATGGCTAATCCGGCAGGACAGCCGTCGATGATAACGCCTAATGCCACGCCGTGGCTTTCTCCGAAAGTGGTGATTCTAAAGATTTCTCCAAAACTGTTTCCTGCCATTTTACAAAGATAAAAGATAAAAATGGAAACTCATTAATTGAACGTTAAAAGCATACAGTTGTCCCTCTTTATTGCTGATAGACATTGTACAGGGAATCGATGGCGACAGCCTGTGCCGGATAGGCCGATTTCAGTGCCTGCCGGTATTGCTGTGGTGTAATGATATCCTGCGTGAACAACTGATACATATTCTGGAAGCTGATGCCTGAAACATCATCATAGATACGCCGGTTGCCGCCGATAGTGGCGGTGTCCTGTTTGTTGTCGTATAAATCGTAATAGAGGCCATAGGTAATAAAAGTGCCGTAGTTTTTTTCTGAAATCTGCAGATAGTTGGGATTGCCATACAGATAATATGCGCATTCATTGGAGATGTCTTCCGCCCATGCTTCTGACAGCGCAATCATCCCGGAGTTAGGCAATCCGGCCTGTCCGTAGCCGCCATTATTGAAAATATAGGTAATGTACTGATTCCAGAAGTTGTTGCCGACTTTGGCATAGTGTATCGCATGTCCGAGTTCATGATAAAGTGTTTCGATATAACCTTTCGGTACATTATTCGTATTTCTTGTGTAATACGGCGCGTAGATGTCCGGCAGTTTATCGCCCACCAACTCAAACAGCAGTGGCGCCAATCCTTCCGGAATTCCGAGCAGTCCGCTCAGCAACTGCTGTATATTAGCCGGTTTGCTCACTGCGATATTGTTCAGCATCGGTGCCGCGTAGCTGTCGCTGAGAGGAGCATCTTTTCCCAGCCAGAACACCATTTTCTGAGCGGGCATTTTAAACTGATAAGCCGCCGCGAATTTTTTGAACTGATTCAGGCTCAGCAAGGTCGCCATGGAATATTGCAAAGCCGAATTGGCATATTCCGAACCAATATTAATCTGCATATTGGTGAGACCGCATGCTTTGCGGAAACCGAGAGAATATTTATTCGGGAAAACAATCGACTGCAGGTTGGCGATGTCGAGTGTGCGTATCTCGTACATATTGTTGCTGAATTCCAGCAGCACTTCAACAGTATCCGATAAAAATCCGGCATTGGATACGGTAAACCGACCCTGTTCATCCGTAAAAGCATTGGAAATACGGGTGACATCCTTAATAATCACCTTGACACCGGCAATGGGTTCCGCGGTCGCGGAAATGGGATTGAAGAAGGTAACAGCACCGCTGAATGTATTGGCTGTGGTGCGTGCAGCGGCATCAGGTGCCGGCATGTACAAATCGTCCAGTCTGGTATGGTGGAATGATTCCAATGAAACGCCTTTCGGTACGACCGCATATGCTACCGGAAACTGACCTTCCTTTTCCAACGTATAGTCGGCATCCACACGGTCAAATGGCTTCTCGGACAGGATGATTCCTTTTTCTTCCAATGCACGGTATTCCGCAATATTTCTTATTACTATCTTTTCATAGGTATGTGTGGACTGTACCCTGAGTTGTGGCTGCTGTTGCATGAGTTCGGGCACACTGTACGGGTTGCGCAGGCGGCCGCTGTTGATAACTACTTCGCAGGTATCGGTAGCTGTTGGCTCATCTGTGGATTTGCTGCAAGCCAGTATTTGCAGGGATGCGATGAAAAGGGGAAGAATCCGGCGCATGAACATAGTAAATGGTATTTTACGAAAGATAGGAAAAAATAATCGCATAGCGGCATTTTTTGCGGTTGAAATTGTCCGCTCGCTTCACACAAATGACACGCAGATATTCTGTCACATTTAGTAACTTGCAACAAAATTAGGGTATGAAAAAAACGGGAATACTGAGTGTTTTACTAATGATTTTAGGGGCATTCCAGTCAGTTGCAAAATCACCTGAGACACCATCACCGGCTAACGGGCGGCCAAAGCTGGTCGTAGGACTCGTAGTGGACCAGATGCGCTGGGATTTTCTGTATCGCTATTTCGACCGCTACAGTCAGGGGGGCTTTAAGCGGATGATGGAGGAGGGTTTTAACTGTGAGCAGACGCTGATTCCTTACACGCCTACGGTAACGGCGGCGGGGCATGCCAGTATTTACACAGGAACCGTACCGGCGGTGCACGGTATCACCGGAAATAATTTTTATGTAAAGTCATTGCAGCGCGGCATGTATTGTACGGAAGATAAATCCGTAAAAACGGTAGGTGCGGATAATGCGAACGGCGAAATGAGTCCGCGTAATATGCTGACCACCTCCATTTGTGATGAGCTCAAGCTGGCGACGAACTTCAGAAGTAAGGTAATCGGTATTTCCATTAAAGACCGTGGTGCTATTCTGCCGGCAGGTCACAGTGCGGATGGCGCCTATTGGTATGACAGCAAAACGGGAAATTTTATCACATCCACCTTTTATATGGCGTCCTTGCCGAAATGGGTGGAGGCATTTAACGCTTCCGGCGCGGTATTGAAATATTATGAGAAAAACTGGGCGACTTTGTATCCGCTGAATACCTATTTGCAGAGCGATAAAGACCAGAATAATTATGAGAGTACTCCGTTCGGGGCGGATCAGCTGCAGTTTCCGTACGATCTGAAGCGGTTTGCGGAAAAGAAAAACTTCGGGCCGATACGGTTTACGCCGCACGCCAACAGCTTATCGTTTGATTTTGCGCGTCAGGCAGTACAGGCAGAATCGATGGGCAAGGATTCCGTAACCGATTTTCTGGCGATTTCGCTGTCTTCACCTGATTATATCGGACATGCTTTCGGGCCTAACTCCGTGGAGGCTGAAGATACCTACCTGCGTTTGGATAAAGATATCGCGGATTTTCTGGCCTGGCTGGACAAGGAAGTAGGCAAGGGGCAGTATACCGTTTTTCTGACGGCAGACCACGGCGTGGCGCACATTCCGGGATTTCTGGAAAAACACCGCCTGCCGAATGGAGGTGTTACCGGTTCTAAAGTGGAAAAGGCATTAAATGCTTATCTGAAAGAGCAATTTGGAAGAGATAGCTTGTGTGTAGCCGGCGATAATTATCAGTTTACCTTAAACAAGCCTCTGATGGATTCCGCCGAACTTTCCTATGAGGACATCCTGATAGCAGCGATGCAGTTTTTGCAGCAGCAGCCCGGTATCGACAGGGTACTGGAATATGCAGAGATGGCGGAGGCGGTACTCCCGGCTGCCATCAAAGAGCAGTTTTCCAGCGGCTATTATCCGGATCGTTGCGGAGATATCTTCGTCATCCTGAAGCCGGGATATATCGATGATGAATATGGTGGCAAAGGCACCACACACGGTATCTGGAATCCGTATGATGCGCATATTCCGCTGCTTTTCTATGGTTATGGTGTTGCCAAAGGCAAGACTTATCAGCGTGTGGAAATGATTGATATCGCGCCAACATTGGCGGCTTTGCTGCATATTCAGATGCCAAGCGGAAGTATAGGAAAGGTGATAGCGCCGGTTTTGAAATAAATGGTCTGTATTTATTTCAGGATGTTCTGCACCATCATCGTCAGTCGGGAGATGTTCAGGAGTTGTTCCTTCTCATTATAGATTTTGATTTCCCATACCTGCGTCTGACTGCCGATATGTATCGGTGTGGCCACGCCAATAACAATACCTTCGCGGATGCTTTTCAG
>JADLAH010000085.1 GCA_020848315.1 Chitinophagales bacterium
CACACGGATTCGAACCGCGGACCCTCTGCTTGTAAGGCAGATGCTCTGAACCAGCTGAGCTATGCGCCCTCTCTTTAAGAGATTGCAAAGGTAGAAAACTATTTTTAGTTTCCAAAACTTCCCACTGATTTTTTTCATTTTTTTTCTGATTTTCCGCTGTTTTTTTCGCCTGTAATCGCTTATCAGCGCCTAAATAATTGTCATTCAATAACTAAACGGATCGCAAAGAAGATACTTTATTTTGCCTCTTTTCTTTATATTTACCCGTCGTGAACTTCCTGCAACAAAGAAACCGGTGGAAAACAGGCTTGCTCGTGCTCGCACTGAGCATCGTGGTCTTTACGTTGTGGTACACGCAGCGCATCGCCACCGCCATCGCGCAGGAGGAAATCAAAAAAGCCCAGGAAATTGCATTCGCCTACAAAGTGCTCAACAGCGATGATCCCAATGAAGTGGAGCTCGCCATGGCACTCGACAAAATCAAAACCAATACCACCATTCCCGTCATCTGGGCGGCGGAGGACGGACAAATCCTGGATGCCAAGAATTTTGATTCGCTGAAGATAAAGAAGGACACCGCCTATCTGCGCCATCAGCTGCGGATCCTCCGCGACCGGCAGCAGTTTATCCGGATCGAACTGTCGGATGCCGAACCGCAGTTCCTGTATTATAAGGATTCCGATTTGCTGGTCGGCGTGCGACAATATCCGTTTTATGTGCTTGCGCTTGTCGCCCTGTTTTTCCTGATTAGTTACATCGCGTTCATGTCGGCACGGCGCGCGGAGCAGAACCAGGTGTGGGTCGGACTCGCCAAGGAAACCGCCCATCAGCTGGGCACACCACTTTCTTCCTTGTCGGCCTGGATTGACATCCTGCGCGAAAAGCTGCCGGATGCCGAAGATGAGATGATGTTCGAAGATATGCAGAAGGACATCGACCGGCTGGTGCTCATCGCGGAGCGCTTTTCCAAAATCGGTTCCGTGCCGGAGCTGCAGCGCCACCGCGTCACCGAAGTGATTCAGAACGGCATCGACTATATGTCGAAGCGGGCTTCCAAGAAAATAAATATTTTCCTGCTCACCGATAACGGCAATAATATCATCGCGATGCTCAATCCGCCTTTGTTTGAATGGGTGTTGGAGAATCTGATGAAAAATGCCCTAGACGCGATGGAGGACACCGGTGAGATTCACATCCACGCGTTTGAGCGCGATGGTTCCGTTTATATTGATGTAAAAGATACGGGAAAAGGAATTCCTAAAAACAATATCGACCGCATTTTTGAACCCGGATTCAGTACCAAAAAACGGGGCTGGGGACTCGGCCTCACGCTGGCACGGCGTATCATCGAGGAATATCACCACGGCAAAATCTATGTCAAAGAATCCGGCCCGAAAGGCACCACCTTCCGTATCATCCTGAAAGCCGCTGCCTGAAACAGCCTTGCAATATTCTCGCCGGCGAATGCATACTCTGCTGATTAATGCTTATTTTTGCCAGTAGAAAATTTCAAACAAAGAGGCAATGATAGTTTATTTTGATAATGCAGCCACCACAGTGTTGGAAGAGGAGGTAGTACAGGCGATGCTGCCTTATCTGACCGAACATTACGGCAATCCGTCTACTTTATATTCACTGGGGCGAACGACGCGCGCAGCGATAGAGGAAGCCCGCAAGACGATGGCAAAACTCATCAATGCGCAGCCCGGTGAAATCACCTTTACGTCCAGTGCCACGGAAGCCAATAACACCGTATTGAAAGGCGCGGTGCTGTATGCCGGCGTGGAGCGCATCATTACTTCCCCGACAGAACATCACTGCGTGGGACATACCGTCGAGTTCTGCAGAGATTACCTGCATACCGAAGTGGAGTATGTGCGCGTAGATAAAAACGGCAATGCCGACCTGGAGCATTTGTCGCAGTTGCTGGCGGCCTCCGACAAAAAAACGCTGGTGTCGCTGATGCATGCGAATAATGAAATCGGTACGATGCTGGATATCGAACAGGCCGGAAATATCTGCCGTCAGTATGGCGCATTGTTTCATTCCGATACCGTGCAGACCTTCGCGCATTTTCCGATAGATGTGCAGCAACTGCCGGTCGATTTCATCGTCGGTTCCGCACATAAGTTTCACGGACCCAAAGGAATTGGATTTTTATACATGCGCAAACAAAGCAAAGTCGCGTCCTTCATTCATGGCGGCGGACAGGAGCGGGGCATGCGTGCAGGCACCGAAAATGTAGCCGGTATCGTGGGCATGGCGACCGCGGCTAAAAAAGCATACGATCATCTGGAGACGGACAAGGCGCATATCTTATCCGTAAAAAATTACTTTAAGGAATCCCTGCTGTCCACCCTCGAGGATATCGACTTCAACGGCAATACCGATGACCGCAGTTTATATACCGTGCTGAATGTGTCGTTCCCGCCGAGTGACAAGTCTGCCTTGCTGCTCTTTTCACTCGATCTGGCGGGCATCTGTTGCAGTGGCGGCAGCGCGTGCGGCAGCGGAGCGGCCGCGGGTTCACATGTCATTCAGGCATTGGGGAAAGATCCGGACAGAGTGTCTATTCGTTTCTCTTTTTCCAAATATAATACCCGCGATGAAGTGGATATCGTGATGGAAAAACTCAAGGAAACTTTCGCGTCCCGGAAATAGTAAGTTTATAGTTGTTTTACGATCAACGGACTGATGTCAATCGCATTGGTGGCGTGTGGTATGGTATTGCAGGTAATGATTTTTCCGACACCCGCATCCTGTAAGGCTTGCAGTGCATCGCCGGCAAAAAGGCCGTGCACACCGATACATACTGTTGGTTGCAGGCCTGCTTTTTGTAAATGCAGATGCGTTTGTATCATCGTGCGTGCGGTAGATATAATGTCATCCATCAGCACCGGTGTGTGCTGCAGATAGGCCGATACATCCGGTACGGATATCTCCACGTTCTTGTCGCCTAATCTTGTTTTTTCGAGCACGATATACGGTATCGACATGCGATTGGCAATGGCGGATACCCACTGCTCACTTTCGCTGTCAGGGCCAATTAATAAAGGCAATTCCACGTTTTTCAACACCCACTCCGCGATAATTTCTTCGGCATGCAGTACGGTGCACGGAATGCGGTAAATTTCCGACATGCTTTTTCGGCGGTGCAGGTGCGGATCAATGGTGATGAGGCGGTCGGCAAACTGCGACACCCATTCCGCGAAGTAGGCACTGGTGACGGCTTCACCGGGATGAAACTGTTTGTCCTGCCGCATGTATGCCAGATAGGGCGCAATCAAAGTAATTTCCTGCGCGCCGCTGTCCCTGAGTATGCGGCACAGATAATATAACGCCATCATCTGTGCATCCGGCTGAAAGAGTGTCGCCAGCACCAGCACGCGATGTTGCTGTACGTCGGTCAGCAGCCGCACGTAGGTTTCGCCGTCTGGGAAGTGTCTGATTTCCGCGGAGCCTGCGGGAAATCCGGTTTGCTGCGATAGCGCCTGTGCCAGTGCTTCATTGCCGGGCAATGCAAAAATCAGGGTATTCATGTAATAACGATTAAGTGGTCAACAGTATCTGCGTATTCTCTGGCGTAGGCCAGTTGTCCTTTTGTTTCCGCGTAAATGGTAAAGAGCACATCACCTTTTTTCACCGTTCTGCCAAGTGGTGCATCGAAGAGGATGCCTGCGCCCGGAGATTTCGGAGCACCCGCGAGCTTCGCGATGCGCGCCAGCTTGCGGTTGTCGATTTCCTGCACGGTCCCGTCTTTACCTGCCGTAACAGCAAAAGTATGTTTACCGGTCACGGGTTCCCGGAAGCCACCCTGTGCTGTACAGATGGCTACCAGCTTTTTGTAGGCTTGTCCGGAAGTGATGTAGGAATCCGCGAGAGCAGCACCTTCTCCGGGTGAGCACTGTCCGGCCGTTTCCAGCAGTTTTCCCGCGATGGTAACAGCATTGTGGCGCAGATCCGCCGGCGCGTCGGGTTCATTTTTCAGTACGCGCAGCACATCGAGTGCTTCGAGTGCCGGACCGATGCCTCTGCCGACGGGCTGCGAGCCGTCGGACAGCAGGATGTCTGTTTTCAGTCCGATAGCTTCTCCGACGGCCTGGAAATAATATTGCAGTTTCAGTGCTTCTTCCTGGGAGCGCACCTTGGCGGTTTTTCCATACGGAATATCGATCACCACATGGGTGGAACCGGCTGCCGCTTTTTTTGATAATACGGAGGCTACCATCTGTCCTTCGCTGTCGATATCGAGCGCCTTTTCAATGTAGATGAGCAGGTCGTCAGCAGGACTCAGTCGCACGGCGCCGCCCCAGGCCAGACAGCCGTTTTCCCGTTCCACCACTTCCTCCATTTTTTCCAGCGATAAGTCTACCGTGGTGATAGTTTCCAGCATATCGGCAGTACCGGCAGGAGAGGTGATGGCCTTGGAAGAAGTTTTCGGAATGATCAGTCCGGCCGCGGCGACGATGCTGACTACAATCGGTGTCGTGCGGTTGCCGGGCACTCCGCCTACACAGTGTTTGTCGAGCACGATGTCTTTGGACCAGTGGATGCGCTGTCCCGTTGCAATCATGGCTTTGGTGAGATAGATAATCTCATTCAGGTTGAGGTCGTCCGCGCAGGCGGTCACAAAAGCGGCCAGTTCAATATTAGAATACAGGCCATCCACCACATCACGGATAATAGCCTGAAAGGCTTCTTCGCCGAGTTCTTTGCCATAGATTTTTGCCCGCACATAGCCCAGAGACGCGAGCGGCTGCAGGTGTTTGATGGTAATGATATCGCCTTC
>JADLAH010000086.1 GCA_020848315.1 Chitinophagales bacterium
AAAGTTGGTTGAATAAGATGAAAAAAATGCGGTTCCATGGTATCCTGTTGCTATTGATAATCATAGCCGGCTGTACGAAAGTAACAGAAACGGAGAATCTGTATCAGCTGCCGGGGCCAACCTATGCGGGACATCAATTCAAAGACAAACGAAGTGTTTTACAAATCGGCGCGGCACTGGAGCCCTATCTTGGTAGCGCCGGTGTGCAGGCATTACAGCTGCAGTACGGTGTGACCGTGTACAGAGTGCGCTATCAGACAAAAAACTATAAAGGAGAACCGCTCATCGCCAGCGGACTGGTGTACTTCCCGGATTTGCGCTATTTCTTTGTGCCGGTGATCAGCTATCAGCACGGAACGGCCATCAGCAAAGGCGAAGTGCCCTCCATCACCGCTGATCTCGATTATTACGTTCCGTTTGTGCTGGCCAGCGAAAGCGGTGCCATCGTGTGCGCGCCCGACTACATCGGCATGGGTTTCAGCGAAGGCGTACACCATTATTTTGAACCCACAGAAGAGGCGAATGCAGTGCTCGATCTGATACGGAGCATTGGTGATTTACTGAAAAAAACCTACACGCCGCTCACGCACAACCGCGATGTATTTCTGATGGGTTATTCGCAGGGCGGACATGCCACGCTGGCCGCGCAGAAAGCGATGGAAACCAACCGATGGTATGAATACAACCTGAAAGCCAGCGCTCCGATGGCCGGATTTTTCAGCCTCACATCTTCCTCTCAGTTCGATGTGCTCACCGATTCCATTGACTATCCATTTCCTGCCGTATATCCGTTTCTGATCAACAGCATTCAGGATACGCGAAAGGTTTTTCCCAACAATCAATCCATCTATGTATCACCATATGATTCGCTGAGCAACGTTTTGTTTAACGGCAATTACAACGCGGCTTATGTGAATGCGCAGTTTCCGGCTGCTGTCGGAAAAGTGTTTCAGTCTTCCTTTCTGGCGCAGCTGCGGAATGCGAACAGCGCGTTTTATAAAGCTGCCGCCTCTTATGACGTCATCGACGGGTGGGCACCGAAGGTGCCCACCCGTTTCTACCACAGCGAAGCAGACGAAGTCGCCTTCTACGACAACAGCGTCATCGCTTACCAGACATTCAAAAACAAAGGAGGAAATGTCGATCTCATCAACCTCGGAAATGTGAATCATCTCGACGGCAATATTGCGGCACTGGAAAAAGTACGCGCCTGGTTTTATCCGCAGATAAGGAAAGTGGCCTATTAACTTTTTGCCTCCTCAAATTAACTTCTTTTATCAATTGGACGCCGGTATAGTGTTTAATTTTGAAACATGCTGTCCCGATTGCTCATTTGTACATGGTGTCTCTTGTGCTCCTTCCGCGCATTTTCGCAGGAGGCCGTGGTTCCTGTTTTTGGCTTAAAGGAATATCAGCAACGCGTGCAGCAAAATAACGACACCCTTTATGTGGTGAACATGTGGGCGACGTGGTGCAAACCTTGTGTGGAAGAACTGCCTTATTTTGACAGCCTGCGTACGGAATGGAAAGACCGTCCGGTGCATTTCATCTGGGTGAGCCACGATGCCAAAAGCCGCACCAAACAGGTCGCAGATTTCTTATCCAAAAACAATTACACCGCTGAAGTGTTTATACTGTCAGCGGGCAATCCGAATGTGTGGATTGATCAGATAGAACCGAAATGGTCTGGCTCTATTCCGGCGACTATCTTATACAAAAACGGCCAAAAAACGGGATTTCACGAAGGCGATTTTCCGGATAAGAAAACATTACAGGATTTTATTCACGCAAAACAATAATTATGCAAAAATTACTCTTTACACTGCTGGCATTTGTCGGATTTTCCGTGGCAACAATGGCGCATGAAGGTTATCATGTGGGCGAAACCATCAGCAATTTCTCGTTGAAAAATGTAAATGGAAAGAACGTATCGCTGAGCGATTACAAAGATGCGAAAGGATTTATCATCACCTTCACCTGCAATCATTGTCCGTATTCCGTAGCGTATGAAGACCGTATCATCGCGCTGCACAACACCTATGCCGCGAAAGGCTATCCGGTGATTGCCATCAATCCGAATGATGCGGTGCAGTATCCGAGCGACAATTTCGAGAATATGCAGATACGTGCGAAAGAGAAAAAATTCCCGTTTGTATACCTGCACGATGAGACACAGGAAGTTGCTAAAAAATTCGGCGCATTGCGCACACCACACATGTTCGTGGTACAAAAATCCGGGGATAAATATGTAGTAAAATATATCGGTGCCATTGACGACAACTGGGAAGATGCCGCTGCCGTGACGGAAAAATATGTGGAATCCGCAGTCAATGCTTTACTGAACGGACAAACAGTAGCCATACCAAATACGAAGGCTATCGGCTGTTCTATCAAATGGAAAAAATAATCTCCTTTGTATTGCTTTTTTAAAGCAGAAAAACCCGCTTACAGTAAGCGGGTTTTTTTATTTTATGCGTTATATGCTACGCCATTTTATCCAACTCCTGCTGCAGGAACTGCATCAGATCATGCACATAGGAACGCGAGAAATTGAACGCCACACCGGCCGTTTTATAGACCTCCGGAATTGGTTTGGTGTAGCCCAGTGAAAGCGCATTTTTATACGACTGAATGGCAGCTGTTTTATCCTGTTTGTAGTTTTTCCAGACGGAAATGGCACCGAGTTGCGCGATGCCGTATTCGATATAGTAGAATGGCACTTCAAACAGATGCAGTTGTTTTTGCCACAGCGCTTTTCGGTATTCTTCATAGCCGCTCCAGTCAGTCACTTCTGCCGACAACCACTGATGAATCTCCAGCCATTTCTGTTCTCTTTCCTCCACCGTATGATTCGGGTTCAGGTAAATCCAGTGCTGGAATTTATCGATGATAGCAATCCACGGCAGTATCAGCACGATGCCTTCCAGATGGGTCTGTATCGCGCGCTTTTTATCTTCCTCCGAATAGAACGCGGATAAGCCGTCAAAAGTCATCAGTTCCATACTCATGGAAGCGAGTTCCGCAATCTCGGAAGTGATTTCCTGATCGAAATTATACGGCAACGTGCGCATCAGAAAAGAATGCACCGCATGTCCGGCTTCGTGCACCATCGTTTCTACATCGCGCTGCGTGCCGGCAGCATTCATGAAGATGAAAGGCACGCCGATTTCCGGCAAAGTCATATTGTATCCACCGGGCGCTTTTCCTTTGCGGGAGTTCAAATCGAGGAACTGCATATCGTTCATAATGCTGATACACTCCGCAAAAAACGGATCTGCCTGCCGCAGACATTGCACCGATTTTTCCACCAGTTCCTCATCTGTGGTGAAAGGCTTCAGCGGCGCGTGTCCGCTGGTCTCCACTTCCAGATCATAAGGGCGCAGCGTGTCGAGTTGCAAGTCCGATTTTCTTTTTTCCAGGATTTTTTTCACGAGCGGCAGTACCTCCGTTTTGATGGCTTCGTGAAACTGCTCGCAAGCCGCCACATCATAGTCGAAACGGCCCATCTCCGCAAACATATAATCGCGGTAATTGGAAAAGCCTGCATTCAACGCCATGGTGTGACGCAGCTGTATGAGTTTGGTAAACAGATCATTCAAAGACTGTCTGTCTTTTTGTCTTCTGTTATTGATTTTTTCAAACACTTCCTTGCGCAGTGTGCGGTCTTCGCGCTGCAGCAATACTGCCGCCTGCGGCAAAGTGTACTCGGTGCCTTCGTGCTCGATGGTCATGGCGCCAATGGTGCTGCCATATTCCTGCGACAACAGTTGTATCTGCTGGGTGATGGGAATATTTTCCTCTCGAAAAAGGTCGAGCTGACTTTTCAGACTTCGGAAATACACAAAAAAGCGGTCCTGATCTAGCTCTTTCATAAACGGACTTTCCGCCAGTTTTTTATTGAGCTGATTCATTACCGTCATCCAGTTGGGCATCATATGCTCAATAAAATCTTCGTAGGCTTTTTTGTAGGCTTCGTCGTCCGTATCGCAGGTCTGACGAATGTATCGCCAGCGGTATTCTTCATCCAGTACGGCATCTGTTTCACTGCGGTCTGCTATCCAGCGCAGCAATTCATCTGCTGAGGCGATGGCTCTTTCCGCCAGCGCGGTATAGAAAGGGCCGATGTCACTCCACTCGCGGATAACGAGATCCTGCGGAAGAAAATGGCGTTCCCTTCTTTTAACTTCTTTTGTTGTCATAAGATGTGTTTTTGAAAAACTACAGGGCTTTGGTTAAGCCTGTTCTGTTGTTTCCGGCTTTTTGATAAGATCAAGTGGTGCCAGAATCTGATACCATTTAATCAGTTTTTTGATATCGGAGATATTGACACGGCTTCTGTCGAAATTCGGTAGAATGGTGGCCAGATAAGCGCGCAACTGATCATTGGAAGCATTGGCATCTACAGGAGGATTGGAGGCTTCCTGATTTTTCATTTCCAATAATACATCCAGCAAAGGAACGGTGTCTTCATCCGTGTATATGGCAATGTTTTCCAGAGGAGAAAACATGTGTAATCTGTTGGAGTAAAATTTCTTATTATCACCGTTTAATTCACACAGTATCAATCCATCATTACGATTGGCTACTATCTTTTTCAATCCTGCAATGCCGGTCACGGCAATAATTTCTCTGAATTCCATATCTGTATTTTATTCCGCAAAAGTAGGAAAATGTTGTGGAATAGCACACGAAAATATGTTAATAGCAAACCCTATTGAGTAATCACCAGTTTTTGGGTGTACACCAGATTTTCCAGGGAAGATAAATAGTTCATTTTGAGCAGATACATACCCGGCGGCAGCGTTTCATTCACACTGATCTGCGCGGTGTTGTAATCATAGGTTCGTGCAAATACCTGACGGCCAGACAGATCGAACAACTGCATATTCCACTCGCCGAGGGTCACTTGTTTCGGCAGTTGAATCGTGAAATTGCCGCTGCTCGGATTCGGGAAAATATGCAATTTTTCCTGCATGATATTTTCGCGGATGCCGGTCACGCGTCCGTCGCAGTTGGCGGCAATGTTGTAGCAAAACTCGGCAATATGTCGTTGTGTGCTGTCGAGTACATCAAAATCTATCAGATTCAGGGTAAGAATGCTGGCAATATCGAGGTTGAAAAACGGCACGTGTCCGCGACCAATCCAATCTTCAAACTCACAGCGGATGCCTTCGCGGATGGCGACCGGATATTGTGCTTTGCCTCCGTAGAGTTTCGGCAGCATCGGCAAGTGGAACGGATGGTCGTAGTTGTACGGTACGATTTCATCGGCAGAGCCGTGAATCAGCAGCAAATCAATACCGTTGTTTCTGATCCAGGAAGTGTCGAGCACCGCACCGGAAATACTGATAGCAGCTTTTGGTTTTACCACATCGAACTTATGTCGCAGGATATAATCCGAACTGTCGCCGGTGGCTTCAATGATCCAGTTTTGATAGTGCTGTGGCAACATTTGCAGACTATCGAGATAGGCGATGAACATCGTAGATACCGCGCCGGCAGACACTCCGCCGATAATGGCTTTTGAAGTATCTATGCGGTAGGGATTGCCGTTCTGATAGGTTAGCATCATGTGGTCAACGGCATCTTTGGTATCTATCAATGCGCGGGCCACCGCTTTCACCATCGTTTCTTCACTCAGCAAACCCAGCAGATTCGGTTCCTGACGATAGTCGATGGAAACAGTTACATAACCTCTTTGCGCAAAGTAATTACACAATAAAACGATATCCGGACTATTCTGATCGAGCAGTTTAAGATAAGCACCACCATGTATCAGCAGCATGACCGGGCGTTCCGCCATGGTATCGCCCTGCGGCTGATAGATGTCGTATTTCAATTCGATATAGGCACCGTCGCTTTGTTTTTTGCGGGCATATTTGATGTTTTTGGTAACATCCACCTTTTCAAACACAGGCTTCAGATAGCGACCGTTGGTACAGTCCTCCGCATGGGCGGAAAAAACAACAAAAAGGGCAAATATAAACGTGTAAAAAAATCGGGTCATAATGTGTATTTCTTGAACTAATATACGCTTTTTTTTCAAGCTATATTACATGCTATTCTTTGAAAAATAATGTTCTTATCTTTTGTTTATTCCTGTCACTCGGGCTGTTTTTCCCTTCGTTTCCTGCCTCTGATATCGTCCAGAAAAACGACGCCTTCAAACTGTTTTTTCTGAAACGGAAGATCGAGCATCGCCTGTCTGGGATGTTCGGTGCCATAAAGATTTATTCTTTGTGTGAAGCGGGTCGGATAATAGTTCATGTGTATAATGGTGTGAAAGGCTCTTTCGCGCAAATCCGGGATTTGTTGGAGTTTGTCCCTGACCGATGCTGTTTTGCAGGCGGCAATTGCCTGCGCAACGAGTTCCTCGTCAAATTCGGAAGGTATAAAATCCGATGACATATCCTCCGCGGACGCCGGCAATAATCCGGCTCTCCACAAGCTATCGTGAATACCAAACGGAAATGGATCTGTCGGT
>JADLAH010000087.1 GCA_020848315.1 Chitinophagales bacterium
CCGCCAAATATACTGTGTTATCTGTCGCTGACAGCGGCGCTGTTTTCTGTCTATTCATTTTGCTGTTTCGCCATCCTGCCGGTTCGGTGGTCGTATTATCTGCATATCATCAGCATCGCTAATGTATTGTATTGCCTGGTTACACTGGTGTTGCTGATCTTGTACAGACAACATATCACGGCTTGGGATGTTGCCTATTTCCTGGGAGAAATAGCAGTTATTGTCAGTCTGGTGTTTGTGGAAAGAAAAACCATTGCAAAGGCGTCCGCCATGCAGGAATAATCCATGCTTTGAAAATAAAATCCGGGAAATTCCTAAGGAATAAACTTGTAACCGATTCCGCGAACGGTTTCGATATGTTGTTTGCCGACTTTCTTTCTGATTTTTTTAATGTGCGTGTCGATATTTCTGTCGCCGACGATGATATCGTCGCCCCAGACTTTCAGCAGAATATAGTTGCGTTTAAACACTTTGCCCGGTCGCGAGGTGAGGAGCACCACGAGCTGGAATTCTTTTTTGGATAATTTCAGCGGCTCGCCTTTTTTGAAGATCATCACTTGTTCTTCATCAATTTCGAGGTTGCCGAATTTCTTGATTTCCTTTGGTGTTTCCTCTTTGCTGTAGCACCGTTTCAGCAGCGCCTTGATGCGACCTGCAAACAAACGGGAACGGCTGGATTTGGGAATAAACTCGTCGGCACCGGCTTCGAAAGCGCTGATTTGCGTAAAATCATCCGCTCTGTCGGCATAAAAAGCGATAGGCAACTGCGCGAGACTGCTGTCCGCGCGGATGTCCCAACACACTTCAATGCCATCGGCATCGTTCAGTTCGATATTCAGTATAACTAAATCCGGTTTTTCTTTTTTGATAACGGCGAGCAAATCCTTGGTTTTGGTCACCTCCGTGAATTTGTAGCTGTCGGTCTTGAAGGCCTTTACGGTCGACTCAATACTACCTTTATCCTTATCTGCAATAAGAATATGGTATTTCCTGTTCTCTTGGCTTTTACTCTCCATAAACTGTTTGTCACTGCTAATATATTCCATATTTCAGGGCTTGAGGGTGAGGTATGCGTAAACTACTTACAAAATTCACACAAATTACAACAATTAAGGTAAACTTTTGGTTTATTGTATGTTATTGATAATGAGTTATTTGATTGTGTGTGCTAACTTTGGAATGTTTTTTGCTATCAATAGAATGTGTCGCTGAAATATTTTCAGACAGTGTATTCAGCCTGTAATATTTTTGCCTACATTTGAACTATCCGACAGCAAAAACGTTTAAACTATTATGAGAAACAACCTTTTTTTATCGTATGCAGTAGTCACTATGCTGATGTTTACCGCAGTCAGTTGTGATGCCAGAAGCAGCAACGCTTCCGCCAGTATGGCGCAGGCAGCCAGCAATAAATCCATTTACGACTTTACGATGAAAGACATAGATGGCAAAATGGTGCCACTGTCCGCTTACAAAGGAAAAATTGTGGTTATCGTGAATACTGCCAGTCAGTGCGGCCTCACCGGACAGTTGTCGGAGATAGAATCGTTCTACAAAAAATATAAAGACAAAGGTATTGTGGTGCTCGGATTTCCGGCCAATGATTTTCTGGGACAGGAGCCGCTGAATGACGCGGAAATCAAATCTTTCTGTTCAAAAAATTACGGCGTTACGTTTCCGATGTTTTCTAAAATTTCCGTAAAAGGCAAAGATATGCATCCTTTGTATCAGTATCTGACGGAAATGGATGAAAATGGCGTGATGGATGCACCGGTGAAATGGAATTTCCAGAAATTCATCATCGGCAAAGATGGCAAGTTGGTGAATTCCGTGAATCCACGCACGACCGTGAATGATGTGGAGTTTACTCAAATCATTGATGATCTCCTGAAATAAGCAACATAGATTTCTTATATACGTGAAGGCTTGGTTTTTACCGGGCCTTTTTTTATTTTTAGCTATGCTGTTGCAACGTGCCATAATATTTCGTGCCAAAAGGTTGAAGCCGGATCATGTATTTGAGACGGAACATCCGCTGGATGAATATTTTTTTCATTTCAATATCGGCGCGGAAAAATTCGCTATCAACACGGTACATATCAAGTCGCAACAGCCGAAAGGAATGGTTTTTTTTCTGCACGGTACGCTGAATCACATACAATACCATTTGCCCAAAGCCACCGTTTTTATTGAGAATAATTACGATGTCGTGATGATGGATTATCCGACTTACGGCAAAAGTACCGGCAAGCTGACCGAAGATTTGCTGCATGCCGTAGTGGAAGAGACTTACCGGCAGACACTGGAGAAAATCGGGCAGCCGGAACGGGTATATTTTATTGGGCGCTCGCTCGGCACCGCACTGGCGAGCAGGCTCGCGACGGTGTTTTCACCCGATGGTCTCGTGTTGATTTCACCGTACTACAGTATGCCTGATTTATTTCGTCATAAAGCAGCCAAAGTGATTCCTTTTAAGCGACTCAAATTTAAACTGGAAAATCATACCTATCTGCCGCAGGTGACTTGTCCTGCCTATATTATACACGGCACGGAAGACAGGCTTATTCCGATTTCACTGGCGCAGAAACTGATTCCTTTTCTGCCTTCTGAAGAACATTTTATTACGGTGCCGGAAGCCGACCATTTCAACGTACACAAAAAAGCGATGTACCACGATTGGATGCAACAACTACTGCGTTGATATTTTCAGAAAAATCTGTACATTTGATTTAAAATGGATAGATTTGTCCGATTATTAAGCAGATTTAATAGCTATGATTCGCATTACCAAGATTTTTCATTTTGAAACAGCACATGCCGTACACGGTTATATTGGCAAATGCAGCCATATTCACGGGCATTCCTATGAATTGCATGTGTGTGTCGCCGCGCGCGAACAACAGGATGAATATATCGCGGCGCCCGGGTTTGTGGTGGATTTCAAGCAACTGAAACAATGGGTGCAGACGCATGTGGTGGAATTGCTGGATCATAGTCTCGTCTTATCGCGTGATTATATAGCAGCGCATCCGCACTTGCAGACACATACGAACCTGTGTGTTTGGGAAATGGAGCCAACGGCGGAAAATATATTGCTCTTTATACGCAGGCAACTGCAGCCCGTGTTGCCACCTGAATTGCAACTCGTGCACCTTAAACTCTATGAAACCAGAGATTCCTTCGCGGAATGGGTGGTTTAGTTTAAATTTCAATCCCTTCTGATAGGTAGCCGTCGATTTTTTGAAAAAAAAGTTGAATTTTATTTTATTGAAAATCAATCGATTGTAATTTTGTTTCAAAAAAAAATGAAAAATTTTTATGGAATTTTTGTGCTCGTGGTATCTATATAAGCGAAACCACCGAACGAAAAGGTTAACCTAGCGCGAAAGTAGAACGGCGGATTCAGGAATAAAAAAATTGATTTTTAAACGTAATTAAAATTAAAAGAAATGTCAGCTATCAGAAATCAAGTTCAGTTAATCGGAAACTTAGGTCAGAAACCGGAAATCAAGTCATTCGGCACAGAGAAAAAATTTGCTTCGTTCAGTGTTGCCACATCGGATTACTTTTACGACAAAAACGGGGAGCGTCAACAGCAGACCCAGTGGCATAACGTGGTGGTATGGGGAAAACAGCAGGTTGCCATCGTAGAAAAGTATCTGGATAAAGGCTCTGAAGTGGCCCTGACCGGGAAGATTACCTATCGCAATTATGAAGACAAAGCAGGTAATAAGCGATATATTACCGAAATCAATGTCAGCGATATATTGCTGCTGGGTAAAAAAAACTAAGTTATCCTGAAGTGCAGGCACTGTGAAAACACAGTGCCTGCCTTTTTTTATTGTTTCATGGCAGCGAGCAGTACGTGTCTGTTAAAACAAATTTCCGGTTTTCCTGTTTTATAGAATATTTGTACCTTTAAAACATGAATGACATGGTGATAAACAACGGGCTGATTATAGAGCCAAATCCTACAATAGAACAACACTACCGCGAAATACTGACGCTGATAGGTGAGGATCCGACCCGCGAGGGATTGGAAAAAACGCCGCACAGAGTCGGCAAAGCGCTGCAATACATTACGCACGGCTATTCGCTGGATCCGAAAGCGATTATACAGTCTGCCATCTTCAACGAGAATCACAGCGAGATGATTATCGTGAAGGATATTGAACTGTATTCCATGTGTGAGCATCATATGCTGCCGTTTTTCGGAAAAGCGCATGTGGCGTATATTCCGAATGGAAAGATTACCGGTCTGAGCAAAATTGCCCGTGTGGTAGATGCATATGCCAGACGGCTGCAGGTGCAGGAGCGACTCACCACACAAATCCGCGATTGTATTCAGGAAGCGCTGGATCCGCTTGGCGTGGCTGTGGTGATTGAAGCCAAGCATATGTGCATGATGATGAGAGGCGTGCAGAAACAGAATTCAACGACGACGACATCCTCCTTTACCGGAGAGTTTGAAAAACAGGCAACGCGATCTGAGTTTGTGAAACTCATCAGTGCGCATTTGTCCTGATAAATGAAGATAGAATAAGCAAAAAGGCAGTCGTGTTTGTTAAAATCACGGCTGCCTTTTTAACATCAATTAGCATATTAAATAATCTTCATCTGGTTTTTTTAGTGGATAACTAACAGTAATTTTGGGAACCTGTTGCAATGCTTCTTCGTTGAATGGGTAACCTGCACGCCGGCGGATGTCAGCCGACAGGTGTTTTTAACCAAAAAGAAAACACGTATGAAACGTACCCATATCATTGCGCTGATTTTCATCGCAGTATTAGTCGCTTCACTTACCGTCATGCTGGGCAAGGGGTTCAGCAGATACGAAAGTTTTAATTCCTCTTACGCCAAAAAAGGAAAAGAATTCACTGTGGTAGGTGTACTGAATACACAAAAAGAGATTGTTTACGAGCCTACTGTCGATCCGAATAAGTTTTCCATGTATGTCATCGATGAACAGCAGGTAGAACGCAAGGTGGTGGTATTCAAAGCAAAACCCCGAGATATTGAAAGGTCAGAAAAGGTGGTGGTAACGGGAAAAATGAACGGAGACGTGTTTGAAGCCACCGATATCCTGCTGAAATGTCCTTCCAAATACCAGGGCGTTGAGAAACAAGTTAACAACGGACGAAGCGTCGACATCTAATTCCTTCATTTCACCTTAATTCATTTTCATGAACATTCACGCAGTAGGGCCGCATATGTTATTGGGTAAAGTTGGCCACTTTCTGGTTATTCTGACTTTTGTAAGTTCTTTAATTGCCGCATTATCCTATTTTTTCGCCACCATTCACCGGCAGGATACCGCTAAATCATTCTCATGGATTAGTTTAGCACGGAAAGCCTATATTCTTCATGCCGTTACAGTTATCGGTGTGATGGGTACTTTGTTGCTGATTATTCACGGACATTATTTCGAGTATAAATACGCCTGGGATCATTCTTCTAAAACGCTGCCGTTGTATTATCAGTTTTCGGCATTGTGGAGCGGGCAGGAGGGCAGTACTTTATTATGGATGTTCTGGCATGGAATTCTGGGTTGTGTGCTGATTTTCAGAGCAAAAGAGTGGGAGAGTCCGGTGCTGAGTATCGTATCCCTGGCGCAGATTATGCTGGGTTCCATGTTGCTAGGTATTTATTTCTTCGGTTATAAGTTAGGTTC
>JADLAH010000088.1 GCA_020848315.1 Chitinophagales bacterium
AAAACAGTAAAGTGTAGGTTGTTTTGTTGTCGCGGTATAATTCCGATAAATTCAATCCGAGATACAGATTATGTGTAGCTGCCGGATTAATCAGGCTGAATATGTAATTAAATACTAAGGTGCCTGTTTGAATGCAAAATCCAATGAATATAATCCAGGATACTACATGCAGCGCTTTAATGATGAAGTCTGTTCTGTTTGTCATAATGTTGTTTTATTGCCTGAAAATAATAAAAAATTATTGATAAACAATAAATATCCTGCCGAAATTAAATTAATTATTTGTGTGCCCGTTTTTTAAGCGGTGCATCCTCGGCTCTCGCAAGATTAGCGGAGCGTAACTTGTGAGGATATATAAAGCAAGTTTGAAACTTGATATCCTGCCATTCGCAGGTATTTTAGCGCAGCGTCACCTGCCGTATTGCACAAAAAGAATATTAGCCAACTGCCAACTAAAAGAAATCTTAGTTCTAGGTAATGAGATTTATCTTTTAAGTGGTTACTGTTGAGGTTTAGTAAATCTCTTTTTTCGCGGCACTCAGTGTATTTTGCAATAAGGAAGTGACCGTCATCAGCCCAACACCACCGGGAACGGGAGTAATATAACTGCATTTCGGACTTACTTCGGCAAATGCTACATCGCCGGCGATGCGATAGCCGGATTTTTTGCTGCTGTCTGCTACCCGTGTGATGCCTACATCCACTACCACCGCGCCTTCTTTCACCATGTCGGCTTTCAGGAATTCGGGTTTGCCCAATGCCGCGATAATAATATCGGCCCGCAGCGTTTCTTCTTTCAGGTTGCGGGTGTGTGAGTGGCAAAGCGTCACGGTGCAGTTGCCCGGTGTTGCCTTTCTCGCCATCAGCAGACTCATAGGTAAACCTACAATATGGCTTCTACCGATGATCACACAATGTTTGCCTGCCGTTTCAATTTCATAGCGTTGCAGTAATTCCAGGATGCCTTTGGGCGTTGCCGGCAGATAACTCGGCAGATTCAGCGCCATTCGGCCTACATTGGATGGGTGGAATCCGTCCACATCCTTTTCCGGAGCAATGGCCATCAGCACATTGTGTTCATCAATGTGGGAGGGTAGAGGCAGCTGTACAATAAATCCGTCGACCGAAGTATCTGTATTCAGCTGTCCGATGTGGTGCAGCAATTCCGCCTCCGAAGTGTCGGCCGGCAGGTGAATTAAGGTTGATTGAAAACCTACTTCTTCACAGGATTTTACTTTGCTGTTTACATAAGTCTGGCTTGCGCCGTCGCTGCCCACCAGAATTGCCGCCAGATGTGGTGCCCTGTGGCCGCTTTGGCGCATGAATCGAACTTCTTCGGCTATTTCCGCCTTGATGAGAGACGATATTTTCTTGCCATCCAGTAATTGCATTGTAAAAATTTGCCTTAAAAATAGGTAAGATATTTTCGATTCATTAGTTTTGGGAAAGATTTTTTTAAACACATGCATCCCAAACCTTTTGTAATCGGCATATCCGGTGGTAGTGGCAGCGGAAAGACCACGTTCGTTAAGGAATTAGCACGTAGCTTTTCGCCCGAAGAAGTATGTATCCTGAGCCAGGATAACTATTACAAACCCAGAGAACAGCAACACACAGACGAAAATAATGAGAAAAATTTCGATCTGCCGGAATCCTTCAAGGAAGAAGAATATCATCAGGATGTGTTGCGCCTTCTGAAAGGGGAAGATGTGGTGTTAAAGGAATATACTTACAACAATCCGCTGGCAGAACCCAAACTGGTGACTTACAAAGCAGCACCGGTAGTGGTGATAGAAGGTATCTTTGTATTCCATTTTGCGGATGTATCCAATCTGATGGATTACAAGATTTTCATCGACGCGGATGAACACATCAAACTGATTCGCCGTATCCGCCGCGACCAGATTGAACGCAATTATCCGCTGGAAGATGTGCTGTACAGATACCAGCACCATGTGTTTCCTTCCTACGCGCAATATATTTTGCCGTATAAATCCAGTTGCGATATGGTGGTAGATAACAACGTGAGTTTTGAAGATGCCATGCAGAATCTGAAAACAACCATCCGCGAGCGATTGAATGCGCCTGCACAGTAGGATTTCTGTTAACCTTCAAATATCAGCGAGAAACAGAAGTTTCTGTTGTACAGCCCTTTCATGTATTTGGAATAGATGAGTTCATTGTTCGGCTGGTGTATGTTCAGCACGGAATTAAATACCTTGAATTCCGGTGAAAGAATGAACAGTGGCAGATGTATTTCCATACCCACGCCATAGTTGATACCGAAGTCGTGGCGCAATTGCAAAGGCATATCGCGGTCTTTTCTGCCCTTGAAGCTGGCACCTAAATCGAATCCGTATTTCACCCCGGCAATCAGATATAACTTAACATCCTTGAGTGGCTCTGTTTTGAATTTCATTTCAAACGGAAAATCAAAATAGACCTGCGGTAAGGTCTTTTTTACAATAGTGCCATCGCTGAACTCGTAGGTGAGGTCTTTGTCACAAAAAAGGAACCCGGGCAGGGTGCGGAATTCAATATGTCTGTTGATGTGATAGCTTGCCAGCGCGCCGATACCGAAAGATACGCCGTGTTTGGAGCGGATAGACAGAATGCTGTCGCTTTGTGCAAAGAGTGCATTCTGGCGGATGCGGTAATCACCGAAACCCATACCCAAAACAATGCCGAAATGGTATTTTTTTGTATGGTATTTGAAATCATTCTGCATAGCATTGCGCTGCCCGAAACCAAAGGCCGGCAGCAACAATAACAGTACAATGATTATTTGCCTGCGATATAAATGGTGCTTATGCCAAATGTAAGTGTCTTGCATTCAATGTCTTTATAGCCTGCCTGTTGTAATAACTCCACAAACTGCTGTCCGTCCGGAAAGAGTCGAACGCTCTCCGGCAAATAGGAATACGCGCGCGCATCTTTGGAAACCAGTTTGCCGATAAACGGTAAAACGTTGCAGAAGTAAAAATAGTATAATTTCTGAATGAACCAATTGCGGGGCTTGGAAAATTCCAGTACATACAGCGTTCCGCCGGGTTTCAGCACCCTTCGCATTTCGCTCAGTCCTTTGGGGACATTCTCAAAGTTGCGCACGCCGAATGATACACTCACCGCGTCAAAGGTGTTGTCGGGAAACTGCAGCGCTTCGCTGTCGCCGAGCTGCAGTTCTATCATCGGATACGATTTGATTTTCTCGCGACCTACCGCCAGCATTTTTTCGGAAATATCCACCCCGATAATTTTGGTCGGGTGGAGCTTGCTCTCCGCAATCGCCAGATCGGCAGTGCCCGTTGCCACATCGAGTATCATTTTCGGTTGCTTGCGGCCAATCAGCTTCACCAGCTTGCGGCGCCACAACTTGTCTATGCCCATGGAAAAGAAGTGATTCAGAAAATCGTACGTGCCGGCCACATTGTTAAACATGGTCGCAACCTGCTGTTTCTTACTTTCCTCGGTATTGTATGGCGTTAATGGTGTACCCATGCTGCTTGCTTTTTCGTGTGCTGTACTGACAACGGAACAGCCCTTTTTGTTTAATTTTCCCCAAAAATACAACAATAGATTACAATCTGTCCGAAATAGTATCCATCTTTGCATTATTAAATCACAAACTTGATACATTTAGCCAAATTCATAGGGTCTTTCCCCAAAACCGATGATTGTCCGGATACCAAACTTCCGGAGTTCGCCTTTATCGGCAGAAGTAATGTCGGAAAATCATCGCTGATTAACCTGTTGACTCACAGGAAGGATTTGGCAAAGGTATCTCAGACGCCCGGTAAGACGCAGAATATCAACCTTTTTCTGATTGATGAAAGCTGGCATCTGGTCGATTTGCCCGGATACGGCTACGCCCGTGTGTCTAAAACCACCCGTGAGGTGTTTGATAAAATGATACGCTACTATATCACCAAGCGCCCGCAGTTGTCTCTGTTGTTTGTGTTGGTTGACGGCAGTATCAGCCCGCAGAAAATTGATCTCGATTTCATTGACTGGCTCGGCGAGCATCAGGTGCCGTTTGCCATAGTTTTTACCAAAACAGATAAGGAGAAGAACCTGCAGGTGCAGAAAAATATCCGGCAGTTTAAACAGAAAATGCTGGAGAAATGGGAAGCACTGCCCGAGATGTTTGTTACTTCCGCAGAAAAAAACCGCGGCGGCCGCGAGTTGCTGGATTATATCAAGCTGTGCAGCACCACGATGGCGGAGGAATCGCAGGAAGAGCCCGAAGTATAGGTTTATCCACAAAGGTTTGGCAATATATTTGCAGTATCTCTTGCGTGAATTTTAATTTTGCGCTGTGAGAAATTGGTTACTGGTATTTTTATGGTTTTGCACTGTCACAGTGGCGCGTGCGCAGGATGTTGATGGTAAGTGGATAGGTACGTTTATACAATACGCACACAATACATATGATGTAGAGATGACGGTGGAAAAATTGCCGCCAGGTAATATATTTTCCGCCCGATTGCGCATCACCAACGGATTTTATTTCGGAGAATACAATATCAGCGGGTTCATCTGCAATAAGAAAAATCTGGAAATAACCACTATCGTGCTGTTGCGGGAAAATGAACCCGGCAGCTGGATTGACTGTCTGAACGGCACCTTTGACCTGAGTGACGATGAAACCGAACTGACTTTCACAGATACCTGGTTGGCGACAGGACAACGCAACAACGCCTGTAAGGTGAAGTATATACAGAAAGATATGTTTCAGTGCC
>JADLAH010000089.1 GCA_020848315.1 Chitinophagales bacterium
CTCCTTTTGGGAAGGGCTGAAAATGTAAAAACACTTTTGATTTACATCAATTCATTGATTATCAGCTCTTAATTTTTTCCTAAAAAAACAGCATTTAACAAGTTTTTAAGCATTTTGCCGGCTTACATATTCGGATTTTTCGTCATTCGAGCGTATTTTTAAAAACATAAAGCGCAGCTATAGTAAAAAACTATACACCGTAAACAACATTTTAGAAACACCCTTATGAAAAAACGAACCATTTTTCTGATATGGCTGGTCATTATTTTCCCACTGAATTACCTGCCATCTTTTGGTAGCGATTTGCTGATGGATATTTTTCCGGAAAATACATCCGACCTGACTTTTGAAACACATCCGACGCCCGAAGTGGTGAATCCGGTACAGCATTTTGTCAGCAATTTTGCCGGTATTTCTCAGGAAGCCATGAAATATGCCTTATCGGGATATGCAGCCCTGAACGAACAGGGAAAAATCCTGAAAAAAGACCTGATAACAATCGTTGATTTCAGCAAACCGTCCACGGAAGAAAGATTGTTTGTGATAGATATCAAGACAAAGAAAATACTTGCTAAGAGTCTGGTCGCACACGGAAAAAACAGCGGTGTTCTGATGGCTGAAAAATTCTCGAATGCCGCAGAGTCATACACCAGCAGTCTGGGTTTCTATATTGCCAGTGAAACCTACAACGGCAAACACGGATATTCCCTGAAACTCGACGGTATGGAAACCGGATTCAACGACAAGGCCCGCGAACGCGGAGTGGTGGTGCATGCGGCGGATTATGTCAGCAAAGCATTCATTCAGGCTACCGGAAGACTCGGCAGAAGTCAGGGCTGTCCGGCGTTGCCACCGGATCAATATCAGCAAATCATCAGTATGATTAAAGGCGGTTCCTGCTTTTTTATCTACCATCCCGATAAGCAATACCTCACCCATTCGCCGGTGCTGAAATCATATAGCGAAGATTGTCTGGCGGAAGTGATTACGTCCTTGAATTAACGTAAGCTACCACGCGGCTGCGGGATCTGTTATACTTTCTTTCTTGCTGGAATCTTTTTCAAACGGCGCAAAATTGTCTGTTGTACTTTTTATGGTACTTGTCTTGGGCGCTTTTTTGGTCGAAACAGGCTTTTTGCCTTCAAAGATAAAGTCTATCATTTCCTGATCTTTGTGGTAGATATCGGCATAGAAATTTAACTGGCCGTCAAATCCGGCATCTGCCGTGAAGTAACGGAAAATGACCGGTACCGGTTTCTTCAGCCGGAATGTTTTTGTTTCCACCTTCCTTTCCTTTAGTGCCACCAGTGAGTCGTGCGGCATTTGCAGGCTGTCGCGTTCCAGCAGATAGGCTGCTATCTCCAGCGGATCCTGGCAGCGCACGCAGCCGTGACTGAACGCTCGCACCTCTTTTTCAAACAGCGATTTGGTAGGCGTATCGTGCATATACACGGAGTATTTGTTGGGGAACAGCATTTTTACTGCTCCCAATGCATTCTTGTTGCCCGGTGGCTGCACAACCTGCAGATAACCGTTTTTACGGGTAACCTGATATCCTTTGAAACTTTTCATTTCGTGTTTGATAATGCTTTGCGGTACGGTCCAGGTGGGCCAGAGTACTACCTGGTTAATCGCACTTTCCAATTCCGGTGTCTGGTGTTTTTTGCTCGATTTGCCGATAATGACTTTCTTCTGCATCATCAGGGTGTCGCCGGAAATAATTTTTGCAGTAAATGCAGGCAGATTTACCCACACATAATAGTCAGAAACAGGCGTTTCCTTGCGTCTCCAGCGATCGGCATTGATGGCCAGTACTTTGAATTTATAGGAATTGTCTCTTTCCAGCGCTTTGATGGTGTTGTTGCCAATAACGCCATCCGGATTCAGGTGGTTGTCGGACTGAAAACGGCGGAGGGCTTCCAGAAAAGCCGCGTCATCCGACAGCAGTGTGTCGGCGAGATAATGATGATACACCAATGCCTTCTTCGCATCAGCCACGGCCGCAAGTGAATCCAGTTTTGGAGAATGAATATGGATAGGTGAAGAGGAAATATTATTGTTGGATACGAAACCGCGAAGGGCGGCCATGAATTTCAGATATAAAGGATGAGTTGGCTCCAACGTTGAAAGCACCTGGTGGATGGAATCCTTGCTTGCCTCGTTCAGCAAAGTGAGATAAACAGCTTCTCCTTCCCAGAAGTTGGATTGAATACCTGTCGTGCTGTCGGCATACATACCTTTGTCGAGGTGCAATGCCATCTGCAGAAACGCTTTGGTAAGACCCGTTTCCAGTCTCTTGGAAAGCTGATAGTCGACCTCCGGCTGAATGGCGCGCAGCGAATCGGCCAGCCATTGCAAATGATCGTATTGGTATAAATCTCTGTGTAAGCCGAACAAGCCAGCATTGGCCACAAGTGCCAGCATTTCCCGGCCTTTTGCAGACAGCACATCTTTGCTCACCCACATCGGTTGATGTTGGCGCAGTCCGTAGAAATCCTTTACGGGCTGTTCCCAGCTCAGGTATTTGTTTTTTTCATCGCGGACAGGTTCCAGAGAAGAAATATAGGCATCCAGCACCACGCGCAAATCCTGTTCAAATCCCGATTCACTGACAGGAATGGTGGTGTGGTTTTCCAGCGTTTCCGCCTGCATTTCCTTGTTTTTGCAGCCCACCAATAAAAAGAGAGCGAGCAGGTAGCAACTGTATTTTCTGCAACGAAGGAAAGATTGTATGTAAATATTGCTTTTTTTCATAAATAAACTTACTGGATTCTCCGGCCGGAAATAATCTAACAACCTACAATTTAGATGCCAATCCGCATTTATGTTTATACAGGATTTTTTTGCCGTCCAGCGTATTTCTTTCCAAAACAATAAAGTAAATATTAACCGGCATTTTTTCACCATTCTCATCTTGTCCGTTCCACACAAATACACCTTCTCTGGGCACCGCAAGCTCATCTGCCAGTTTTATTACCGTTCGTCCGTCCGTTTGGAGA
>JADLAH010000090.1 GCA_020848315.1 Chitinophagales bacterium
CAATTTCAGCGGTATTATTATCCTTTTTATAGAAATCCAGCAGTTTCTTAAACAACTGCAATGTCGTTTTCATTTCTGCGGTATTATTTCTGAAATCAGGCGAATCAAAAGACACGAGACTCAACGTTTCCATGCGAATCAGGTGAAAGCGAATGGCCTCGAAAATGAAGGCATCTTTGAGCGTTGCATCTTTCAGCAACAGATAAAACGACAACGCCCGGTATTTCAGCTGTTTGGTCAGGAAAGTAATCTGTTCATAATTCAGGGAATCCTCCGTCAGCTCCGCTTCTATCACCTGCAATCCTTCCGGCTTGGCATTCGGATTATAGCCATCGTCCATTTCAATGGCATTCGCTCCATTAAAAAACGGATGCCGGCGATTATCCATATATTCCAGCATATACTCAAAGCGTTTGAAGGCGATACGGGATTGTTTGAATCTGCCTATCAGCACCTCTTTCGCGGCTTGTTGCTCGGACAACTGCTGAAAAGTATCGAGCTGCGCCTGAAACGCCTTTATATCCTGCATACACAAGGCCCGCGTATGTTCGGCAGGCGTCATTTTTTCCGTAAATGACAACAGCATACTGCCTGCCAATATTCCCGTCAGTACCAGCACCGCCATCCATTTCTTAGGGCTTTTTAACAACATACTATCTCCTATTATGCTACCAAAATACAACATATCCGGCTTATCTTTGTTGAATTTTGCATGAATAATCGTTTCACCCTCACCTGGATGCTCGTCCCCCTGATTTTACTGATTCTGGTGGACATCTATGTATTCCAGGCAGTTCGTTCGGCATTCACCGACGCCCGCAGTTCGCAGCAGCGCATTGCCTACATCACCTACTGGTCATTATCCGCTATCACCTATATTGTTCTGGCAGTCATTTTCACCAAAAACTACCAGCAATGGCATGGCTGGGACAAGAATCTGATGATCGGCGTAGCGCAGGCGATATTCTTCGGCAAACTGCTGCTCTTGCCTTTTCTGCTCATTGATGATTTGTTGCGTGTCGGTCGTTGGGCGTTCAGCTTTTTCAATACCACACAGCCGGCAATCACCCAAGCGAATGGCATCTCGCGGTTACAGTTCCTGAGCAGAATCGGACTGGGCATCGGCACATTCACGATGGGCGGCATGCTGTACGGTATCCTGCGGGGCGCTTTCAATTATCAGATCAAAAAGATACCGCTGGCTATACCGCAGTTGCCTGCTGCGTTTGAAGGATTAAAGATTGTACAGATTTCAGATATGCATTTGGGTAGTTTTGCCGACAACAGTCCTGTCGAGAAGATAGTGGAGCTGGTGAATGCACAACAACCAGATATGATCTTCTTCACCGGCGATCTGGTGAATTATGCCGCAAAGGAAATCCATCCGCATATTCCGGCGCTGAGCAGACTCAAGGCATCACAGGGAATTTATTCCGTTTTGGGCAACCACGACTACGGCATGTACTTGAAATGGGAAAAAGATGAAGACAGAATCGCCAATTTCAATGAATTGCTGCATATCCAGCGCGAACAATTGGGCTGGGATTTGCTGATGGATGAACACCGTATCGTGGAACGCGACGGACATCAACTGGCCATTATCGGTGTACAGTATATCGGCCACAACCTCCGATTCGCGAGTTTCGGCAATCTGAAAAAAGCATATGCCGGTGCGGAAAACGCGGCAGTACAGTTGCTGCTGTCGCACGATCCGTCGCACTGGGACAAGGAAGTTTCCGTCGCGGAGGATTTCAAAAACATCCATACTACTTTCAGCGGACATACCCACGGCTTTCAGTTTGGCATCGAAGTACCGAAAATCAATTTGCAGTGGAGCCCATCGCAATATGTGTATCCACACTGGGCCGGACTATATCGTCAGGAGCAGCAACAACTGTATGTCAACCGCGGCATTGGCTTCTTAGGCTATCCGGGACGCTTGGGCATCTCACCGGAAATTACGGTTTTCCGACTCACCAAAGCATAAAAAAACCGGCTGTAGGGCCGGTTTTAAAAAAGGTAGTAGATGTGGGGACTTCTATGCCTCTGTCAGGGTTGGGTCTATGTTTCCAGACCAGGGCAAAGTGGGTTTCTATGTATCTAGCGCTTAGGCTGGGGAACAAATAAGGGCATTATGTTTCCAGTCTTCAGGGGTGCCTTCCCTACACCATCATCCGTAATGATGGCTTTTATTTTTCCGGTTACCAGGGACAAGGACTTACGCTTTAACCGGATATACCATGTTGTTATTTTCATAAAAATGAGGGTTTAAATATTTCCATCCTTTAGAAGCTACTGTAAAGTTAGGTGGTAAAGACAGGAATCAAAACCGCGAAAAATGCCATTTTGTGACATCCTTATTTCCACCAGTGTGGATATAAAGAATATCCAGGTAAAAGTTACCGGTTTAACTTTATAAAAACAGAAGATGGAACATCTGAAAGAACTGGTGGCGATTGTCAATAAGCGCAAACTCAGCCAGATAGAAATACTGGATAAATCTTTGCTCAGCAGGAAGGATACTTTATTCAGCCGGCTGTATGAAGGTATCGCATCAGACCAGATCCGCACGGATGAAGAGGCGATGCAACTGCTGTATCCCAAAGACAAAAACGCGGCGGCGAGTTACCGGAAACTGAAATCCAGGTTCAAGGAAAGGCTGCTGAACACGCTTTATTTTATTGACATCAACCACACGGCAGGTGATATCAACAGCAAGAAAGCCTATTTCGATTGTGTCAACAAACTCTATCTCAGCAATATTCTGCTGCGCTACGCGGAAAACAGACAGGCATCGGTGCAACTCATTATAGAGAACTATCCGCTCGCGAAAAAAAACAACTTCTTTGATATCCTGAAAGAATACGCCTACAAGCTGATGGCGCACTACGGACTGAATGGTCAGGAAAAAAAATATAATGAAGCCTATGAAGATTATCTCTATTTCTGTAAAGAGTATGACCTCGAACAAAAGGCACAACTGATTTATACGAGGGTGCTGATGGTCTTGAATCAACCTAAAAAAACGCCGGCAGAACGGACAGCTGTGATGCAGCAGGCCATCGATGAACTGAAACCGCTGACAAAAGCATCCGCATCATTGGTCACCTATTTTATGTACACCCGCGTTCAGTTGTTCTACTTTGAATATATCGGCGACTACACCAATATCAATCACACCTGCGACCGCTATCTGAAGGAATACAGGAAATACCTTTATTCCATTCTTTCAGAAAATTACCTGAACACCATTTATATCTACAAACTGAAATCGCTGTATGACTTGCGGAATAATGAAGAGGCACTACAACTCATTGAGACGATACTGCCTTTTGCCAAAGGCCTCAGCTATCTGGCTGTTAAAGAGTTTGAAGTCAAGATCTACTTACAGCAACAACAAACAGCAAAAGCGGGAGAAACCATTGCGCAACTGCAGGCTATGGCTGTATTCAAACAAGGCAGTCACGCGCTGAAGGAAAGATGGACGGTATACACGGCCTATACGGAATTCCTGCAGCAATATCTGCACAAAGGACAATTCAAATTCGGACTCGCGAGATTCCTGAACAATATTCCACTTACATCCTTGGATAAATCCGGTTTTAATGTGGCGGCACGAATCATCACCGTATTGTTTTATCTGGGACGAAACGACCTCGACCATGCTGTGCAGCAGATTGAGGCACTGAAAGTTTATCAGCAACGTCACCTGAAGGAGGCGGAAAACCTACGCAGCACCCTTTTTATCAGATTGCTGGGCATCATGGAAAAACATAGTTTTAATTACAAGGAACTGAAAAAGCCGAAAGAGTACATACAACTGAAAGAACAATATGCACGCCACCGGATTCCGGAAAACGAAATTATTCCTTATGATATGCTGTGGGAAATCACGCTGGACATATTGTATCGGAATGATATGCAGTTGCTGGAAAAATGGAAATAAAAAAAA
>JADLAH010000091.1 GCA_020848315.1 Chitinophagales bacterium
ATATGTGGGACGTTTTTCATTTAAAGTATTCTTAACTTCTGTACGATACTTCCGGATAATTAAATGCGTATTTTTAATAAACGGAAAAAACTTCCTCTTTTCTCCACTAATACATGTTTTTACAGCATTAGTTCGATGAAAATCGAAGGTCATTTTTTCCTAAATATGCAAGTATTATGGATAACAAGGTTTATATTTTCGACACAACACTCAGAGACGGCGAACAGGTGCCGGGCTGCCAGTTAAATACAGTAGAAAAAATTGAGGTGGCACTGGCACTGGAAGAACTAGGTGTGGATGTGCTGGAGGCCGGTTTTCCTATTTCGTCTCCAGGTGATTTCAATTCCGTTGTCGAGATTTCCAAAAATATTTCCAGACCGACCATCTGCGCGCTGACCCGTGCGGTGGCTGCAGATATCGAATGCGCGGCAGATGCCCTTAAGTTTGCAAAAAGAGGCCGTATTCACACCGGTATCGGCAGTTCGGATATTCATATCAAAAATAAATTGAAAACCACCCGCGAGAATATCCTCGAAAAAGCGGCGTGGGCCGCCAAATACGCCCGCAATTATGTGGATGATGTGGAATTCTTCTGCGAAGATGCAGGTCGTGCAGACCTGGATTTTCTCGCGAAGATGGTGGAAACGGTTATCGCGGCCGGTGCTACTGTAGTAAATATTCCGGATACGACCGGTTATTGCCTGCCGGAACAGTATGGCGCCAAAATCGCTTATCTGATGAACAATGTACCAAATATCGATAAAGCGATTATTTCCGTACACTGCCACAACGACCTCGGACTCGCTACCGCCAACTCTATCGCCGGTTTGAAAAACGGCGCCAGACAGGTGGAGGTGACGATGAACGGTATCGGCGAGCGCGCCGGCAATACTTCTCTGGAAGAAGTGGCGATGGTACTGCGCTCTCATCAGGAAACTATGCACCTCACGACAGACATCAACATCAAAAAAATATACCCGACATCCCGTCTCATCACACGACTGATGCGTATGCCGGTGCAGCCGAACAAGGCCATTGTGGGTCGCAACGCGTTTTCTCACTCTTCCGGTATTCACCAGGATGGCGTGTTGAAAAATAGAGAAAACTACGAAATCATCAACCCGCATGATGTAGGTGTGCCGGAGTCGTTAATCGTACTGACGGCACGAAGCGGGCGCGCTGCGCTGAAGCACCGACTGGAAAAAATCGGCTTCCAGCTCGAACAGGAAGAACTGGATGCAACCTATAAAAAATTCCTCGAAGTAGCCGATCAGAAAAAGGAAATCTTCGATGAGGACTTGCTCGAAATGATGGGTCAAAGCCGCGAAGGACGCATTTACGAAATTGATAATCTGGAGGTGCACTGCGGCAAAAAACACCAGGCTACCGCGACGGTTACCTTGCTGAAGGCAGGTGAAAAAATGACCGAAATCGCTGATGGGAATGGTCCGGTGGACGCCACTTTGAAAGCGATAGATAAAATTGTGAAACAGGAAGTACGTCTGGAGGAATATCTGGTTCAGGCCGTGACCGGTGGCAGCGATGATTTGGGTAAAGTACACATTCAGGTGTCAAAAGACGGCGTATTTTACTACGGCTTTGGTGCGGATACCGATGTTATCTATGCAACTGCGAAAGCGTATGTGGATGCACTGAATAAAGTGTAATACTAACGAGCGTTTCTGATTCTTTCCACCATATCTACAGAGGGCATTACTTCCGGGATGCCAAATCCATTATTTTGCAGAATTTGTTCGTAGGATGCGGTATGTAAATCAGAAAACCCTTCAGTAAAGGCATAGCTTTTTCCATCAATGGTAATGCGTCGTTCGGCAGTATGTCCTGCCGCGATACTGAGGTGCCATTCCACCTGCGCGTGTTCCAGTTCCATCCTGCCTTTGCTTTCGGTATCCGAGTTTTCAATGACATCCAGCGACAGGATATTGCCGAACAGCCAGTACGACAAGTCGAACAGATGAATGCCGATATTGGTAGCGATTCCGCCCGATTTTTCAATATCTCCTTTCCAACTTTTGTGGTACCATTTTCCACGCGGTGTAAAGTACGTAATCTGCACCTGATGTTTTCCGGCGGTGAGTTGCTGTTTGATTTCCTGCAGCATCGGGTGAAGCCGCAATTGCAGGATGGTATAAATTTTCTTTTCAGTATAATTTTCCGCTTCGGCTAAGTTGCGCAGGCTCTCTGTGGTGAGCCCGAGTGGCTTTTCGCAGATTACGGTAGCATTCAATTTGAGTCCTGCGAGGCAATGTTCTTCATGCAGGTGATTGGGCGAACAAACCACCAGATAATCCACGGACACATGGTCGAGCAGATAATCGTAGAAATCGGATTCATTGGTAAAAAACTCGCATTGCGGGAAGTAGGCATCCAGAATGCCGACAGAATCAGCGATGTCCAGTGCCGCGACAAGTTCGCCGCCTACCGCCTGAATAGCCTTCAAATGGCGCGGAGCAATATAGCCTGCTAAGCCGATGAGTGCGAATTTTTTCATACGATGCGTCTTACTTCTTCATTGTCCAGTTGATATTTTTCTCCCGTTGCGGCGCAAAGTGCCGTTCCTGTTTCATCAAAGACCAATTTGTGGCCATATCTGGAGATCCAACCTATCTGTTGGGCCTGATTTCCCACTACGAGCGAGAATGGTTTTACATCTTTCGTCACCACTGCACCGGCACCCACCAACGCGTATTCACCGATGGTTACGCCGCAGATAATGGTGGCATTTGCCCCGATGGAACAACCTTTCTTCAGCAGTGTTTTCCGGTATTCTTGTTTTCTTTCGATGAAACTGCGTGGGTTGATTACGTTCGTAAATACAGCGGAAGGCCCGATGAATACATCATCTTCGCAAACGACGCCTTCGTAAACGGAAACGTTGTTTTGTATTTTCACGCCATTGCCGATGATCACAT
>JADLAH010000092.1 GCA_020848315.1 Chitinophagales bacterium
TGATATGCAGTTGTTCCGGTGTATACTGTTGTTTAAATGCCGCGAGCAATTCCTTGTCTTTCAGACTATCGATATGATAAGTAATGCGCAATGGTGTTTTAGTGGCAGCATGACCCGTTTGCACCGTGTCTGTTGCGGGATGGGTGTTTTCGCCCCTTACTTCCTTTTGATTGCAAAAAGGGAACAACAGCATTGTTGCACATACTATGAATAAAAGTTGTTTCAACTGAAATAGCTTTATTGCATTAACCGAGACAGGCTTTTACGAAGCCGCAGAACAGCGGATGTGGTTTTAAAATCGTACTCTTATATTCCGGGTGGAACTGCACTCCGATAAAGAATTTATGCGATGGTATTTCAACAATTTCCACCAGCTGGGAATCGGGATTGAATCCTGATGCAATCATGCCGTGGGCTTCAAAATCCTGCAGGTATTTGTTGTTGAACTCATAGCGGTGACGGTGTCTTTCCGAAATCTTTGTTTCACCATATATCTGATGCGCCAGCGTGTTTTCTTTCAGTTCGCAGGCATACGCGCCCAATCGCATCGTGCCGCCCATGTTCACAATGGTTTTTTGTTCCTGCATCATATCTATCACCGGATAAGGCGTATTCTGCTGCATTTCCGTGGAGTTGGCTTGTGGCAGGTTCAATACGTTTTTCGCGAATTCTATCACTGCCATCTGCATACCGAGGCACACGCCGAAGAAAGGTACGTTGTTTTCGCGGGCATACTGAATCGCGTAGATTTTTCCGTCGATGCCGCGTTGTCCGAAGCCCGGTGCGACAAAAATACCGTCGAGTTGTCCGAGCACTTCCTTTACATTGTTTTTGTTGATGGTTTCGGAGTGGATGCGTTCAATATTCACCTTGCATTCGTGCTGCGCCGCCGCATGCACAAAGGATTCATAGATGGAAATATAGGCGTCCTTCAGTTCGATGTATTTTCCGATAACACCAATCGTAATTTCTTTCTTCGGATATTTATGTCTTTGCAGGAAGCTGTTCCATTCGGTGAGTTCCGGCTCCGGCATATCCCGATAGCCCAGTTTACCCAATACGATATCGTCGAGTTTTTCTTTCTGCAAATGTAACGGCACATCGTAAATGCTTTCCGCGTCCAGCATTTCAATGACAGAATCGTAATCGACGTTACAGAATTCCGCAATCTTTCTTTTGCGCTCCGTACCCAGTGATATTTCCGCACGGCAAACGATGATATGCGGATTGACGCCGTACGACTGCATTTCTTTTACGCTGTGCTGTGTCGGCTTTGTTTTCAGCTCTTTCGCGGATGCGAGATAAGGCACTAATGTCAGGTGAATGACGAGGTAATCCTCTTTCGGCAACTGCCATTTCAACTGACGGATAGCTTCAATAAACGGCAATGATTCGATGTCGCCCACCGTGCCGCCGATTTCCGTCAGGATAACATCATATTGGTCGCTGTTGCCGAGCAGCAGCATCCTGCGTTTGATTTCATCGGTGATATGTGGAATCACCTGAACCGTTTTGCCGAGATAGTCTCCGCGACGCTCGCGGTTGATGACTTCCTGATAGATTTTTCCGGTGGTGACGTTGTTCGCCTGTGAGGTGTATACGCCCAGGAATCGCTCGTAGTGGCCTAAATCCAGATCGGTTTCCGCACCGTCTTCTGTCACATAGCATTCGCCGTGCTCATAAGGATTCATCGTACCCGGATCGATATTGATATAAGGGTCGAACTTCTGAATGGTTACTCTGAGGCCGCGGGATTGTAATAATTTAGCGAGGGAGGCGGCGAGGATGCCTTTTCCTAAGGAAGAGGTAACGCCACCGGTAACAAAAATAAATTTAGCCATAACAAGTTACTTGTTTATGGACTGTAAAGTTAACATTTTCTCTTGGTATATCTGCTATAAAACTTGTATCAGAATAAAATTTAATATGGCTTTCAGGGCGTGCGGCGGCTACATCCGTTGGTTATGAGCATCTTGGTCTGCCCGCACGCCGCGCCTTCCGGTTTTATTTAACGAAAAGGCAACCTGCCACCTAATAGCTTTTATCCTTTACTGTAAAATCATAGGTTTTTCCACCGGAGCGGAAATGGAAAATCAGCGGGGTTTTGTTGTCATCGCTGACTTCATAGGCAAATAGCTTCGCGCGGTAAAACTCGTGCGGCGGCATATTCGCCTGATAGAATTTCTCGACGAATGGCATTTGCGTTTCCGCGGAATCGGATTGCAGATAGTACATCTTCAGCGCGAATCCGACATTGCTGAAAGCGTAATCCGGTTCGCCGTTGCCGAGTGAGCAGCTTTTCGTGAAATCGCCGATAGGATAGGGCTGCGCCGAAAAATTGTCGATAGAAATATCAAAGATGTAATAGGTGAAACCTTCGCCGATATTGGTGCCTTCATCCTGAATGCGATAAGGAATCACGTTGTGTATGGTGATAGTAGCCTGTTCCGTTTTGGTCTGGTGCAGGAATTTTTCTTTGTATGCCTGTTCCTTTTTGAATTGGTAGCGACTGTCCTGCAATTGCTCTTCCGTGATGTTCGGATCGATGGTAATCGTTTCCTGTTCTTCCTCTTTGAATAAATCGCAGGAAGCAAACAGTGAGAGGCACAGCGCCGCGATGATAAATTTATGCGTCATGGTCGGTAGATTCCGTTTTTGGTTTCCTTTTGCTGCCTTCATAGATGTCATAAATATAAAACAGGCAGTCGAGTTTGCCATTCATCACCGGAAATTTTCTGGTGGGCTTTAATCCGATGTTTTTGGCGGCTTCAAAATTGCTCGTAATTACCCCGCAGGTATAGCCGGTGAAATGCTGTTTGAAGGCATCGCCGATTTGTTTGTACAGTCGGTCGAGTTCCTCGATTTGCATGCGCTCACCATAAGGTGGATTGATAATCAAAGTACCTCTGCCCATCGGTGGAATCATCTTCTGAATGCTGATTTCCCGCACTTCTATCCAATCCGATAAACCGGCTTTCTGTATGTTCTTTTCCGCAATGAAAATGGACTTTTTGCTGCTGTCGGTGCCGATGATTTTATAGTCAAATTCGGTGATGCGCGCCTCGGCCGCTTTGCATACCTTGCGGTACATGGCCGCGTCGTAGTTTTTCCAGTTTTTAAAACAGAAATAGCTTCTTTCCAGATTCGGCGCTTTGTTGATGGCGTAGCTCGCTGCTTCCATCAGGATGGTGCCGCTGCCGCACATCGCATCCACAAAATGCGACTGACGATCCCATTTGCTCAATAATACCAGTCCTGCCGCCAGCACCTCATTGATAGGCGCGATATTCTGCGCCATCCTGTTGCCGCGCTGATGCAGCGAAGTGCCCGAGCTGTCGAGGGAAATGGTGACTTTGTCGCGGTGGATATGCAGGTTGAACAATACATCCGGTGCTTCCGTGTTCACGGATGGCCGTTCGTCGTACAGCTTGCGGAAATGGTCGCAGATGGCATCTTTCAACCGCAGTGCCGCGAACTGCGAGTGTTTGAAATATTCTGATTGTATGGTGAAGTCGATGGCGAAACTCTGTTTCACATCGAAATAATCTTCCCATTTCAGTCGCGAGGCGAAGTTGTATAAATCGTCGGTAGACTCAGACATAAACTCATACACCGGCACGAGCA
>JADLAH010000093.1 GCA_020848315.1 Chitinophagales bacterium
ACAGGTGCTGTAAGATATCAGCAGCAACTGCAGTTAAATCAGGGAGAACACACCATCAATATGGATATTAGCTCACTTCCGGCAGGATATTATGTGCTGTCTGTTACCAACCCTGTCAATAGAGTAACCTATGAAGAAAAATTCGTAAAACAATAGTGCGCACAGCACTATTGTTTTATTTCTTAAACATAAAAAATACGGCCAGCAAAATCAGTCCGAAGCTGACGGCATAGTTCCAGCGCAGTTTTTCGCCCAGAAAAAAATACGCGAATCCGACGAATACGCTCAACGATATCACTTCCTGCATCATCTTCAGCTGATACGCGCTGAAGGTTTTATAGCCTATCCTGTTCGCCGGCACCATAAAACAGTATTCCAGAAACGCGACACTCCAGCTGATGAGAATGGCTTGCCACAATTTCAGCGATGGATTCTTCAGAAATCCGTACCACGCATAGGTCATGAATGAGTTGGATAAAATCAACAACACGATGGTTTGCATCAGAAACTTTTTTGTTGCACAAATATACCAAAGTAATCTGCCGTTGCACAGCATCATTTCTTTGCATTTTTTATAACCATCTCCTCATTTAAAAACAGTATCTTAGGAACCGAAATCTGAACAGCTATTATTTATTTTTTATATGGAAAGTATATTACAACTTGTCGACTTCGTGTTGCATCCCGACCTCGCCTATTTGTTTGAAACCTACGGTGTGTACATCTATGCAATATTATTTTTAATTATATTTGTAGAAACAGGACTCGTAGTGATGCCTTTTTTGCCCGGCGATTCCCTGTTGTTTACCGCAGGAATGCTCACCGTCGCGCAGCCGGGACTCAATATTTATATTCTCATTCCACTGTTGCTGGTGGCCGCCATTTCCGGCGATACACTGAATTATTTTGTCGGAAAATATTTCAGCGACCGCGTACTCCAGTGGAAGTACAAAGGACAACCACTCGTTCGCAAAGAATGGCTGGATGATACCCACGAATTTTTTGAAAAACACGGCAATAAAACCATCGTGCTGGCGCGCTTCGTACCAATTGTGCGCACTATCGCGCCGTTTGTGTCCGGTATCGGTAAAATGACCTACAGTACATTTACTTTATACAACATTATCGGCGGTATTTTATGGGTGGGCAGCATGGTGTTATTAGGCCATTTCCTTGGTTCTTCCAAATTCGTGCAGGACAATCTCGAAAAGTTTGTGCTCGGTATTGTATTCCTGTCTATTCTGCCTATCATCATTAAAATGCTACAGGCGAAGTTTGGGAAGAAAAGCGCTTAATTCTTCGTATTTTTAGGGTGCAACGAAACAACCCTTGGCACTTTTTTATCACTTTTTCCATCCTCTGTTTTTCCGTACATTGCTGACGGCAGCAGCCTGTTTTTGTTGTGTTTTTGCCTTTGCAAAAAATGACACCACCATCGTTGATACAGCTAAGCTGCAGAAAAAGGAAATCCGTTCGGAGAAAGCAAAAAAAGTGCTGAAATATCTCTCTTATTTCAATTACAACGATCGCGGATACGGCAAGGATTTCAGTGGCATAGAAAAATACCAGCAATTTGAAGGCAAGCAGATTGCCTGTTTGGATGTGGTGGTGTACAAGCCCTTTGGCTGCACAGATGCCGAGTGTCCGCCGGAGGTTTCCAAAGCGCAGAAATTCGGCAATGCCATTCATTTCAGAAGCCGCGAATGGTATATCCGCGGCGATATTTTTTTTGAGGAAGGCGACACCGTCAATGCCATGCTTTTTGCGGATACGGAGCGACTGCTGTGGGCGAGAAATAAATTCAAGGATGTCCGCATCCTGGTGATGCCCGACTCGCTGCAGCCGGAAAAAGTGGATGTGATGGTGTATCTGCAGGATAAACTGTCGTACGCCCTTGCCGCAGGATACAGCAACAACAGGGTGATGATAACCGGTACTACCTACAATTTTTTCGGGTTGCCTAACACGCTGAATCTTTTCACCGGTGTCAATTTCAACCGCTATAATCTGTGGGCATTCGGGGGCACCTATAAATACGATAATATCCAGTCGAGCCAGATCAATTTCGGCACCCGCTTTGTCGTCGAAAAGCTGAACAGGGAAGTATTGCTGTCTGTCAACCGCGATTTCTTCAACCTCAAGACAAAATGGGCTTTCAACGCGGTCTATGCTTTCAACAACAAAACCCTGAGCCTGAATGGCAATCCCCGCGATCCGTCTTCTTTCGTGCGTTCGCAGGGACACTACTATTCGCTGTGGCTGGCTTATGCCGAACAGATGAATAAAATCATGCCCTGCAAAGACGATAAACTCAAGCTGGTGCTGGGCACCAAAGTGAATTATCAGGATTACAAGGCGAGGCCTTTTATCGTAGATAAAAACTTCAATGAAACCTTCATCCGGCAACAGAATTATCTGTTCGGAATCGGCATCGCGAGATGGGATTATTACCTCGAAAAAAACGCGTTTTACATCGACATAGCAGAGTATTTCCCGAAAGGCATCAGCGCTTCCGTTTGGGCCGGCACACAAATCGATGAACTTTACGGGCGTCGCGCCGCGCTTGATATCACGGTGAACTACGGTATGTATTTTCCGAAACTTGGATTTCTTTATCCGCAGGTCAATTACAGCGGTTATATCCGACAGAAAAAGGGAGAGCAGATGCGCACTAAATTTGATTTGCACTATGTATCCAAAAAAGTGCATTTTGCCAGACATATGTATTTCCGGCAGTTGCTGAAAGCCGGCACTCACCTGGGCTTTTTTGTTCCGGAGGAACGCTATTTCAACCTCAATGAAAACAATGGCATCCGCGGTTTTTATTCGCCCACATTGCGCGGCTCAAAGAGTGTGACGCTGAGCCTGGAATCCAATCTGTTCCTGGATAAAACCATCCTGATGGGAAAAGGTATGATTTATGTTTTCTGTGATATGGGCTGGCTGAGCGAGAACGGCGACCGGCTTTTTACAGAGAGCAAATTTCAGTACGGCATTGGCACCGGCATCCGCATCCGCAGTGTGGATCTAGGTTTGCCGTACCTGGATTTTCAATTTAGTTTTTATCCCAAAGGAACAGACTTCGGCGCGCGCTTTTTTCAGTTCCGACTCAACGAATACAACATGAATACCGTGCCGCAGAACAATATGTTTTATGAAAACGGACAGTATTTTATTCCGTAGGAATTATTTCTTTTTCAGCTTCTTGCCGGTTGTCATATTTTCGTACATCAGGTGAATCATACCGTCACCCAATCCCACTTTCGGAACGAACAACGTATCGATTTCCAGTCTTTCCATGATGTACATGAAAATCTGAGTGGCCGGCACTATCACATCAGCGCGGTCGGGCCGGAATCCATAGGTGAGAATGCGCTCATCCACGGACAATGGCTCCAGATTTTCCAGTGTTTTCTGCAAATCTTTGAAATGTACTTCTGTGTCCTTGCGTTTCACGAAATGCTTTTGTATGGTATTGATGTTTCCGCCCGAACCAATGCCTCTCAGCGGCTTGTATTTTCCTTTGAAATGAGCGAGCCATACATCGAGTTCCTTCCAGTGTTTTTCCTTCACTTTGCCCAATGTCATGCGCAGCGTTCCGATATTGAAAGACCATTTGTCCACGAGCTTGCCTTTAGACAATAGAATCAGCTCTGTGGAACCGCCGCCCACGTCGATGTAGAGATAGTTTTTGTTTTCTTCCAGCTGGAATTTTTCCACGTGATTCGAAAGAATAAATTCCGCTTCTTTCTGCCCGGAAATAATCTGAATGTCGATTCCGGTTTTTTTCAGCACCTTGGCCACAATCTCTTTTGCGTTTTTCGCGTCCCGCATGGCGGAAGTCGCGCACGCCATGATTTGCACGGGTTTGTGTACATCGATCAGGTGCTTGAAAGCTTTCATGGTCGACATGATTTCCGCTTCTTTTTTGGAAGAAATTTTTCCTTTTATAAAAGCCTCTTCGCCCAGTCGCAGCGCCACGCGATACATGGCATCTTTGACAAACTGAGGACCTGCGGGCGTTTCATACACATTGATGAAAATTAAGCGGACGGCATTGGATCCGATATCGATGGCAGCAAACTTCATGTAGCGGAATTTCGCCGGCAATTTACAACTTATTTCATTATAAGCCATACCGGTAGTGAATGGATAATTGAAAATGGATAATTCGCTAATTATCTAATTATCTCCGCGTAGTCGTCTAAGTACTAACTACTAAGTACTCATTACTTTTAAAACACACCCTTATTTCTTCTTCTTCACGCCGGTTTCATGCAGATAATCAAAAATGGTATCCTGACTGCGGTGGCTCAATGCCTGCCCGTGTTTTTTGCGGAAAGTATTGCTTTGTATTTCATCAAAAACACGCGCTTTCACATTGTCTTTCCACTGCAACTCCATAATATCTGACAGTTGCTTTTTAATTTTTTCGTCCAGAATAGGAACGACCACCTCGATGCGATGATCCAGGTTGCGCGTCATCAAATCGGCGGAACCAATATAGACTTCCGGCATGCCGGCATTGTGAAACATAAACACGCGATTGTGCTCCAGGTATTTATCGACGATGCTGATCGCTTCAATATTTTCGCTGATATCTTTAATGCCCGGCACGAGCGAGCAGATGCCCCGGACAATCAACCGGATTTTCACACCGGCCTTGCTCGCCTGATACAGCTTCAGCACCATTTCCTCATCCACCAGATTATTCAGCTTCAGAAAGATGGCGGCAGGTTTGCCGGCCTTGGCAAAACGAATCTCGCGGTTGATAAGCTGGTTCAACTTGAAGCGCAGGGAAAAAGGCGCTACCAGCAGTTTGCTCATCTTCGGCACAGAGTAATTCTTGTCGAAGAAAGTAAAAATCTGCCGAGCCTCTTTCATGATGTGCTGGTTGGCCGTCATCAGCATTGCATCGGTATATACGCGGGCTGTTTTTTCGTGGAAATTGCCCGTGCCGATGCAGCCGTAATAAATTTTTTCTCCTTTCTCGCGGCGGGTAATCAGACACAGTTTGGAGTGTACTTTCAGTCCCGCAATGCCCGTAATCACGCGGGCACCTTCGTCCCGAAGTTTAGTCGCCCAATCGATATTAGCTTCTTCATCGAAACGCGCCCGCAACTCGATGAACACTGTTACGTCTTTACCATTGTGCAGCGCCGTGATCAGCGATTTGATGACATGCGAATTGCTGGACACGCGATACAGCGTGCAACGGATATGCGATACATCCGGATCGATGGCCGCTTCGCGGAGCAAATCCAGGAAATAATCGAAAGAATGATACGGATAGTAGAGCAGAATATCCTTCGATTTAATCTTCGCCAGAATAGACCGTGTTTTCACCAAATCCGGATGCGGAATATGCTGCTGTTCCGGATTCAGCAGGTGCGTTTTTCCCAGCGTCGGGAAGCGCATGAAATCCTTGAAATTGTGGTATCTCGCGCCCGCAAACAACTGCGTGTTGCTGTCGAGGTCCATTTTTTTGATGAGGTAATTCTGAAAGTCCTTCGGCATCTGCGCGTCGTACACAAAGCGCAGCGCTTCGCCGCTTTTGCGCTTTTTCAAACTCACCTCCATCGATTCCATGAAAGTCAGCGATACGTCGTTGTCCACGTCCAGTTCGGCATCACGCGTAAATTTAATCGTGTACGCTTCGATTTTATCGAAATCGTAAATCTGAAAAATATCCTTCAGGTTGTAGCGGATCACATCATCCAGAAACATCACGTATTGCTTGTCTTTTTTTGCCGGCAATACGAGAAAACGGGAAATGGTGGCCGTCGGCACTTCAATCAGCGCGTAGTGATGCGTTTTGCTTTTGTTCTTGGAAAAACGCACTGACAGATAAATCGATGAGTCGAGCAAAGTCGGAAACTCTTTCGCTTTATCCAGCATAATCGGAAAAATTTCCAACCGCACATTTTCCTGAAAATATTTTTTCACGAAAGCACCTTGTTCCTTATCCAATTGCGTTTCGTTGAGGAAATAAATATTTTCTTTTTCCAGTTCGAGGATGATATTTTCGTAAACCTTGTTGTATTTTTTTTGCAGCACCTTCAGTTTTGTCTGAATGGCATCGAGAATTTTAGAAGGAGAAAAACCCAGTTCCGCTTTCGCCTTCCGGTCGAAGTCGAGCATGCGTTTCAGCGTAGCCACGCGCACCCGGAAAAATTCATCCAGATTATTGGAGTAAATACCCAGAAATTTCAGGCGTTCCAAAAGCGGCACATCCGGCGATTCCGCTTCCTGCAAAACGCGTTCATTGAAAGAAAGCCAGCTTAATTCTCGGTTGATGATTGGAACAGTGCCCATGTAATGAAAAGTATTTTTAAAGGTATTAAGATACTACTTTTTTTCCGTCCGGTTTTTGGGATTCACCCAAAATTCACTTTTTCCCGAACCGGCCTGTATCTTATGCCATTCACTAACAGCAAACGAGATGCGGTAAGTTCCGCCCGTCGGAAATTTTTCCGGCAGGAAGCCGGTCAGGAGTTCAATAAAACCGGATAGCAGCGGCTCGTGACCGACGATGACCACATCTGAAAAAACGGCGTCGGTATGTTGCAGTAATTTCAGCAATTGCTGTGTTGTACCGAAATATATTTCCTGCCGGATAGCCAGTTTGCTGCTGGCCATGCCATTTGCTTTAGCCAGCGCGATGGCGGTATGCAGCGCCCGGGTGGCCGGCGACGTATATATCAGATCCGGCACGATATTATATTCCGAAAAAATCTCCTGCAAAACAGGCAGCGTATTTCTTCCTCTGTCATTCAGCGGACGCACCAAATCCGGCAGTTCAGGGTCGTCCCAGCTCGATTTCGCGTGGCGTACTATGCTTAAATATTTCATGAATAGAGTTGCAAATTAAGAATAATACCGTATCTTTGCATCGTAATTAAGAACTGAAGGGGACTCGAAGTCCTCTTTTTTCATACCTTTTTTAGACTTTTTATGGATAAACTGGCGCAGTTAAAAGACGTAATCACACAGGAAATCACCCGTCACTTCGAGGGGACCGATTTGTTTTTGGTGGAGGTCAACGTATTGCCCAACGGAAAAATTGAAATTTTTGCGGATGGTACGGTCAACATTACGATAGACCAGTGCGCCGCCATCAGCCGCCATATCGAGCATTATCTGGAGTCCAACGGCTATGTGGGCGAAAAATATACGCTTGAAGTGTCTTCACCGGGCATGGACCAGCCGCTGAAAACGGCCAGACAGTATCAGAAACACACCGGCAAAGACGTCGATGTGGTATTGAAAAACGGCAACAAAATTACCGGCACACTGCTCGCCTTCGACGAAGAGAAAATCACGCTGCAGGTAATTGAGGAAAAGAAAAAGAAAAAAAAGACCGACACGGAAGAAACCGCGGACGCACCGCAGGATTTTCCGTTCGAAGCAATAAAATCAGTTAAAAAACATTTCAATTTTAAACTATAATTGGCATGAACAGTGTAGAATTAGTAGAATCGTTTTCGGAGTTTAAAGACTTTAAAAACATTGACCGTCCCACGATGATGCGGGTGCTCGAAGATGTTTTTAAAACTTTGTTACGTAAAAAGTATGGCTCCGACCAGAACTTTGACATTATCGTCAATACGGACAAGGGTGACCTCGAAATCTGGCGCCACCGGGTGATTGTGGAAGACGGTCAGCTCCAGGATAAACTGGCAGAAGTGGAACTGTCTTACGCGAAGAAAGTGGAACCCGATATGGAAATAGGCGAGGAACTGTACGAACCTATCACCATCGAGTCTTTCGGACGCAGAGCCATTCTGGCTGCCCGTCAGACGCTGATTTCCCGTGTGTTGGATCTGGAAAAAGACGAAGTCTACAAAAAATACAAAGACCGCATCGGCGATATCATCGCTGCGGAAGTATACCAGGTGTGGAGAAAGGAAATTCTGTTGCTGGATGATGAAGGCAACGAACTGATTCTGCCGAAAAACGAACAAATCAAAACCGATTTCTATAAAAAAGGTGACAGCATCCGTGCGGTTATCAAAAACGTGGAACTCAGAGGCAGCACGCCGCTGGTGATTCTGTCCAGAACGGATGCTTCTTTCCTCGCTAAATTGCTGGAGCAGGAAGTGCCGGAAATCATGGATGGCCTCATCACCATCAAAAAAATCGTGCGCGAGCCGGGCGAAAGAGCCAAAGTAGCGGTGGAATCCTACGACGACCGCATCGACCCGGTCGGTGCCTGTGTGGGGATGAAAGGTTCCCGTATCCACGGCATCGTGCGCGAGCTGAGAAATGAAAATATCGACATCATCAACTACACTACCAATATCAATCTCTTGCTGCAGCGTTCTTTGACGCCGGCAAAAATTGAAGGTATTGCATTGGATGATGTGAAAAAAAGAGCGTCCGTTTATCTGAAACCGGATCAGGTATCTTTAGCCATCGGAAAAGGCGGCTTCAATATCAAACTGGCGAGCAAACTGACGGGCTACGAAATCGACGTATTCAGAGATACCGACACTGAAGTGGAGGATGATGTGGACTTAGACGAGTTCTCTGACGAAATCGATGGCTGGGTTATCGACGAATTCAAAAAAATCGGTTGCGATACCGCCAAATCTGTTCTGGAATTAGACAGAGATGAGCTGGTGAGAAGAACCGACCTCGAAGAAGAAACCGTCGATGATGTCCTCCGCATTTTAAAATCAGAATTTGAATAAGAAAAGGATATCGCTATGAGTACTTTATTTGTTCAAAATATAAAAATATAATGAGAAGTCATTAGCCACCTGTCTCTAGTCATTAGTAATCCTAAGACTATTGACTACCGACTATTGACTATCGACTAAACAACCAGATATGTCAGAAGGCAAGACCATACGATTGGCCAGTGCGGCAAAGGAACTGAACGTGGGAACGGCTACGATAGTAGACCATTTACACGCCAAGGGATTCAAAGATGTCGAAAACAAGCCAAACACCAAATTAACAGAAGAGCAGTACAACATCCTGCAGCGGGATTTCATGCAATCCATTGCGATTAAAGAAAAGGCGGAGCAAATCAGCATCGGCAAGCGCAAGGAAGACGAAATCACCATCAAAGAACTGAAAAAGGAAGAACCGAAAGTGGAAGAGGTGGTTTCCGTGAAACGCGAAATCGAAGCACCGAAGGTGCTGGGCAAGATAGACCTGGATAAACCCAAGAAATCCGCCCCGGCAAAAGAAGAAGCACCGGAAACCCCGGCACCACAACCTGAACCGGAACAACCGGCTCCAGCTCCGGCACCCGTGAAAGAGGCTGAGCAACCGGCACCTGCAGAGGAAGCCCCGGCCGCCGCGCCTGTGGAAATTCCGGTTGTCGCCGCACCGGTGGCAGAAACACCTGCACCAGCGCCGGTACAACAGGACCATGTGATTCGCGGTGAAGCGGAGAAACTCACCGGACCGAAAATCCTCGGAAAAATAGAACTGCCAATCAAGCAGGAACGCCGTCCGGAAGACATCTTCCGCGATGACGAAAAGGCGAAACGCGAGAAAGCCAAAGCCGGCAGAGATGCCACCCAGAAACGTGCGCGCATCTCTCAGAGCAAGGTGGACATCAAGAAATTTGAACCTACCAAGGATACCCGTCCAACGCGTTCCGCAGGCCCAGCTTCCAGACACGACAACAGAAGAGGCGCTAAACCTGCCGACAGCAAAGAAGGCATTTCTGAAAAAGATATCCAGGATAAAATCCGTTCCACGATGGCTAAGCTGCAGGGAACGAAAGCAAAATCCGACAGATCCAAATACCGTAAAACCAAACGCGACGAGCACGCCATCCGTGCCGAAGGCGAGAACCAGGAAGACAACATCCTGCACCTGACAGAGTTCATCACGGTGAGCGAACTGGCAGGCCTGATGGACGTAACGCCTACGCAGGTTATCAGTGCCTGTATGGGTCTCGGCATCTTTGCTTCTATCAACCAGCGCCTCGACGCGGAAGTGATAGAACTGGTGGCCGGCGAATTCGGCTTTGAAGTGCAGTTCATCAACCTTTCCGACGAAGAAGACGAGGAGGAGGAAGAAGAAGACGCACCGGAAGATCTGCAAAAACGTCCGCCGATTGTTACTATCATGGGCCACGTTGACCACGGTAAAACCTCCTTGCTCGACTATATCCGCAGCGCGAATGTGGTGGCCGGCGAGATGGGTGGTATCACCCAGCACATCGGTGCCTACGAGGTGCAGACAGCCAAAGGCGAACATATCACTTTCCTTGATACACCGGGTCACGAAGCGTTTACCGCAATGCGTGCGCGTGGTGCGAAACTCACGGATATCGCCGTTATCGTGATTGCCGCGGACGATGCCATCATGCCACAGACGCGCGAGGCGATTTCTCACGCGCAGGCGGCGGAAGTACCGATGATATTCGCCATCAACAAAATTGATAAAGACGGTGCCAATCCGGACAATATCCGCAACCAGTTATCCCAGATGAATATTCTGGTGGAAGAATGGGGCGGTAAATTCCAGTGTCAGGAAATATCCGCGAAGAAAGGATTGAACATCGACAAATTACTCGATAAAATTGTACTCGAAGCGGAGATGCTCGAACTGAAAGCCAATCCGAATAAACTGGCCGTTGGTTCCGTCATCGAGGCACAGCTCGACAAGGGCAGAGGATACGTTTCCACTATCATGGTGCAGGAAGGTACGCTCGAAATCGGAGATTTCGTGGTGGCAGGACAGTACTACGGTAAGGTGAAAGCGATGACCAACGAGCGCGGCGTGCGTATCGAATCGGCAGGCCCATCCGCACCGGTACAGGTGTTGGGTCTGAGCGGTGCACCGACCGCCGGCGACAAGATAAAAGTGTACGAAGACGAAGACGAAGGAAAAGAAATTGCGAACAGAAGAGCTACCATCATCCGTGAGCAGGGTATGCGTGCGAAAAAACACATCACCCTCGACGAGATCGGCCGACGTCTGGCATTGGGCAACTTCAAAGAACTCAACCTCATTATCAAAGGGGACGTGGACGGTTCGGTGGAGGCACTCGCAGACTCTTTGCTGAAACTGTCGACGGAAGAAATTCAGGTCAATGTCATCCACAAAGGTGTGGGCGCTATCAGCGAATCCGACGTATTGCTGGCATCCGCTTCCGACGCGATTATCTGCGCCTTCCAGGTGCGTCCGTCCATGAATGCGAAAGCGCTGGCGGAAAAAGAGGATATCCAGATCAAATACTACAACATCATCTACGACGCGATCGACGAAATCAAAGCGGCGATGGAAGGTTTGCTGGAGCCGAAATTCGAAGAGAAGATTGTCGGCAACATCGAAGTACGCGAGGTGTTCAAGGTGACGAAAGTCGGAACGATAGCGGGTTGTTACGTGCTGGACGGCCGTGTGGCGCGCAACCACAAAATCCGTATCATCCGCGATGGTATTGTGATTCACACCGGCGAGCTCGACTCCCTGAAACGTTTCAAAGACGACGTAAAAGATGTGGTGAAAGGCTACGAGTGTGGTTTGAAAATCAAAAACTACAACGACATCCAGATCGGCGACATCGTGGAAGCCTTCGAACAGGTGGAAGTGAAACGCAAGCTCTAAATCGTTCCATACGAAAAATACATACTTCAAAGCGCACCGTTTACGGTGCGCTTTGTGATTTTAGGGTGGTGTGGTGGAGATTTCCGGTATGGAAAATGGAAGTTAGAATGCGGAAAAATTCTTAAAGTATCCAAACTCTTCATCAACTAAAACTCTTCTATCAAGTCCTAGATTCATTTCTTCACAAGCTGTCTCGGCTACTAAAGAACAAGAAAAACAAGCAGATAGATTTAAATCAAATATGCCTTGTCCTTCAGATTCCCAACATAATGGGTCAGAAGAACAATTAATTGACCTTTCCAATCCTTTTTTTATTATCTCTAGAATTTTTATGGGCTCTCCTTGTGAAA
>JADLAH010000094.1 GCA_020848315.1 Chitinophagales bacterium
AAAGGAACAAGTTTGCTGGTGTGACACAAACTTGTTTTGCTGTATCTCTGTGGCTATAGAAAGGTCATGGTTAATATCTGAATTGGTAGAATAAGGTGTCCGTATCCCAAAGCATGGCGCGTTTGATAATTTCACCATTGTTATTATAGGTGTATGTGAATTCGTAATAAGCATTAATCTTGTTTTCAATCACATTTATTTCTGTACGCTTGATTAATGTATTTTTGTTGTTGGTTCCAAAGTTAAGACCGATTTTATAAACCAGATTCAATCCGCCGAGGTAGATAAATTTGATGTCTTTGCTGAAAAAGCGGGTATCCAGTTCTTCAGAAATTTCGCGGTCGCTGTATTCCAGTATGGCACGTCCGATAACAGGACCATTGTTTGCGCTCAGTTCGTAAGATAGCAGATTGTTGTTGGTATCGTAGGTAAAATTGATTAAATCAAGAATGTTTATTTCGGATGAATCCCGGATGCGTGTCAGCTGATTGCCGTTATAAGAAAGATATAATCCTCTTCCTAAGCTATCTGTAAGTGCAGTCAGTTTTTTATTGTTGTCAAAATAGAAATACAATGTTCTTGGGCCATCAATGTTATAGTAGGTGTATGCCGTTATCTTATCGGAGGCGTACTCAAAAGTGATGCTTTTCAATAAGGTGGCATTGATGGATGTGTCATCGTACACGGTCACGCTGCTCAGCAATCCCTGCGTGTTGTAGAAGAAATTGGTTGACTCCTCAATCGGACTCATCTGTGATTTTCGGCCGTTTACATTGTCTTCAAAAACCTTATTGGATTGTTTGATGCGTCGCAATGAACTGGTGCTAAGGCTCTCCGTACAACCAAACAAAAGAACTAGTGTGATGGACAAAAGTCCAACAACAAGCGATAGTTTTTTTACAGAGGGCGTTAACATGTTAAGTATAGTTCGGCTTCAGTTGTAAAGTTCGCTATAATTTTTCTCATTTTTTGGGACAAATTTTTTAACTTGTCATAAAATTCAGGGCATTAATTTTGGTAAATAGTAAGATCATACAGCTCTACATACGCTTTTCACTTAAAGAAAAGCGGAGTTTCAGGAAATGGATAAAATCAGATTTTGTCAATAAAAACGAGGAAGTATTACGTTTTTTTAATTTTATCGACACCCGATCTGCTTGGAATGCCAACACGGTTTCTAAAGAAAAAGCGCATGCTTACCTGTATCCCAATGAGCCTTACAATGATTTGAAAATCAGACATTTGATGTGGCTGACAACAGAGGTGGCGGAGGCCTTTGTGGCATATCAGGCCATGCTCAACCGGCCTTCTTTGCAACAGGAGTTGTTGTCGGCCTACTATATCGAAAAGGATATGTTTGCACAGGCAAGTCAGATGATAGAAGAGGGAATGGATATACTGGGACAGCAATCTGTGCGAAGTGCCGCTTATCATCATCAGTTGTTCGGGTTCTACAAACAGTATTACCTCGTTAACTCCAGAAATAACAGGGCGGAAGATTTCCGTCTGCAGGAATCGATAGACCATTTTACACAATCCACCATACTTGAAACATTGCGCTTCGCCTGTATTGCCTATTCCCTGCAGCGCATATCTGCCATTAAAGTGGAACAACACCTGCTTGCTCCGGTGATGAATCTGCTGCCGGATTCCCCCTTTCTTGAACAAGCGCCTGTCCGGATTTATTATCAACTGTATGGAATTATTACGGAGTCCATGAACGATGCCGGTTTTGATGATGTGTTACACGATCTGAGACATCACCAAAAGTTGTTCTCTCATCAGGATTTGAAAGAATTGTACCTGTTGGCCATCAGTTTTTGCGTGCGCAAATCCAATCAGAATATGTTGGCCTATTCAAAGCGCGCATTCGACCTGTATGTCTTCGCCGTGGAAGAAGGATTTTTATTGGAAAATAATGAAATCAGCCGGTTCAGTTTCACCAATATCGTCACACTTGGAATCAAACTCGGTGAAATAGAAAAATCCCGGCGTTTTGTGGAACGGTTTGCCGCCCATATTGCTCCGGATTTCCGCCAAAATACCATAGATTTTAATACCGCTAAGTTGTTTTATGCCGCCGGTCAGTTGAAAAAGGCGCTGCGGATATTGGTGACGAATGAATTCAATGATACATTGTGGAATCTGAATGCAAAATACCTCATTCTGAAAGTGCTGTTTGAAACGGAGGATTGGCCGGCATTTCAAACACAACTGGTAGCATTTCGTAAGTTTATCCAGCGCAAATCCAATGTGGGTTATCATTCCGATTATTTCAAAAAAGTGGTAAGCGCTTTGATGAAGTTGAACGAATTGATGTTAATACCATACAAAAGAAAAGGGTTTGCATTTGATGTGCAAACCCCCGATTTAGATTGGTTCAACAGAGCGTTGGAGCAGTTGAATAATAGTGAGTATTAAGCGAAGTTCGGTGCCAGATCGTGGTGTTCCGCGTCGTAGAAGTTATTGATGTGTTGCACTGCTTCTTCCACGTCATCCGTAATGAGGAACAGATTCAGGTCCGCTTCATTGATGTTGTGCTGATTGCTCAACACTTCCGTCTTAATCCATTCCATCATGCCTGCCCAGAATGATTTGCCCATCAGTACGATTGGAACACGGTCGATTTTTTTTGTCTGCACCAGTGTCAGTACTTCAAACAATTCGTCAAAAGTGCCGAAGCCGCCCGGCAGATACACGAATCCCTGCGCGTATTTGACAAAAACGACTTTTCTGACAAAGAAATAGTGGTGAGAGATCAGTTTATCATTGTCAATATACGGATTGTGTCCCTGCTCAAAAGGCAGTTCAATATTCAATCCCACAGACTTGCCGTCTTTTTGCTGTGCGCCCAGATTGCCGGCTTCCATAATGCCCGGACCGCCGCCGGTAATCACACCGTAGCCTTCTTCCACCAGTCGCTCTGCCAGTTGTACTGCCATCTGATAGTAAGGGTTTTCCGGTTTGGTGCGCGCCGAGCCGAAAATTGAAATACAAGGCCCGATCTTATCCATTTTATCATACGCATCCACGAATTCACTCATGATACGAAACATGCTCCAGCTGTTGGATGCATTTACCTGTGTCCAGCTTCTTTGCTTAAAAGGTCTCTTTTTTCTAAAATCATCTAATGACATACTCATTCATTTAAAAAGTAAAAAATCGAACCTGTAAAGGTAAGGATTATCCGGTAATTATTTGTTAATCAACCTTAAGACGCGATAGTTCTCTTTTCCGACTGATGATGAGCAGCCCGATAAAGGTAATGATGCCGTTGAAAATCAGTAATTCCGCTCCGACCTGATAGCCTTGCAGCCACACCGCTTTTGCTTTGGAAGACAAGTACAAAAATGTACAGATGCCGGCACTGCCCATACAAATCAGTGGAACGAGTTTGTCTGCCGGAATGCGACTCGTGAGGATACCAAAGGCAAATAATCCGAGCAGCGGACCATAGGTGATGCCCGCAATTTCCATCACGGTGAAAATCATCGATTGGTCATTGAAAAGCCCGAACAGCAGCACGACCAGAAATAAGATGACTGCGAAAGAAATATGGATGCCGGTGCGCAATCTTCGGTGACTGTTTTCATCATCCGTCGCCTGTCCCAGAAAGTCGATATAGAAAGAAGTGGTTAATGTCGTCAATACAGAATCCGCGCTGTTGAAGGTTGCGGCCGTCAGTCCGATGATGAATACTAATCCTGCAAACTGTCCCAGATGATTAAACGCAAGAAAAGGGAACAGTTCATCGCCTCTTTCCGGAACAACGAGTTGTTTGGAGGCCGCGTAGGCGTACAGCAAAGCGCCGAGTGTCAGGAAAAACAGGTTGACCACCACGACAATAATGCTGAAGGCATTCAGGTTTTTCTGTGCTTCCGGTAGTGATTTGCAACTGAGGTTTTTCTGCATCATATTCTGGTCCAGTCCGGTCATACAGATGGCAATGAAGGCGCCGCCGAGGAATTGTTTCCAGAAATAATTTTTAGCCTGCCAGTCCCAGAAAAACACCTGCGAATAGCCGGTATCTTTAACCGTTTGCACAATGCCGCCAAAGTCCAGCTGCATCTCTCTCGCAATAAATAGGATGGTCAATATCACACCTAGCAATAAAAAGGAGGATTGCATCATGTCAGTCCATACCAGCGTCTTAATGCCGCCCCGGTAGGTGTATAACAACATCAGCGCGATGATGGTAGCCACCGTCACAGGGAAGGGAACGCCCAATCCTTCAAATACAAAACGCTGCAATACAATCGCGGCCAGAAAAAGCCGCGCGCCCGCACCGATTAATCTGGATAAAATGAAGAAAAATGCACCGGTTTTCTGCGAAACGCTGCCGATTCTGTTCAGCAGATAAGTGTAAATACTGGTCAACTGCATTCTGTAATAGAGCGGCAACAGTATATAAGAGATGGCCCAGTAGCCGATAACATAGCCGAGTACCATTTGAAAATAGTTGAAGTTGGCCGCTTTCACGGAGCCGGGAACAGAAATATAGGTAATGCCCGACAGAGAGTCGCCAATCAGTCCGAATGCCACTACATACCACGCTGATTGCTTGCTGCCAAGAAAATAGGCGGAACTGTCCGCATTTCTGCCCGTGATGTATGCAATCAGCAGCAGCAGGCAGAAATAGCCGGCTATGCATAATAAGATAAAGGTTGAAGACATATCAGAATTTAGTGTGTGTGGTAAAGGAAATGAAGTTAGCAAAATATTTGCAACTTATCTTCTGCTACTACTGACTTATGACTAACTTAGCGGCATGCAATTCCCGTCAAAATTAATTGAGGATGCCGTACACGCGTTTGCCACTTTGCCCGGAATAGGGAAGAAAACGGCATTGCGTCTGGTAATGCATTTGTTGCAGCAGGAACCGAAAAGCACGGAGTTGCTCTCTGAGGCCATCCTGAAGATGAGAAAGGATATTCAATTCTGCTCCACCTGTCATAATGTGTCGGATGATCCTGTTTGCAGTATTTGCAGTAGTCCGGCCAGAGACCGGCAGGTCGTTTGTGTGGTCGAGAATTTCCGGGATATTCTTGCGATTGAGAATACACGTCACTACAACGGATTATACCATGTGCTGGAGGGGCTGATTTCTCCGATGGACGGCATCGGCCCCGAGCAGTTAAATATTCAATCGCTGCTGGAACGAATGGATCAGGGCGAAATTCAGGAAGTTATTATGGCGTTGAATCCCACGATTGATGGAGATACCACCATATTCTATCTGTCAAAAATTTTATCAAAATACGGAGTGAAAATTACCTCCATTGCAAGAGGAATCGCCTTTGGTGGTGAGCTTGAATATGTGGATGAAATTACATTGGCGCGCTCCATTCAGGCGAGACTGCCTTATGAAAGTTATCTGAATAAATAACCCTGATCTACTTATGGATGTTAGCCGCCAAAAGAAATTAAGCATTGTTATAGTCAACTATAATGTGCGATTCTTTCTGGAGCAGACGCTGGCTTCCGTGTACCGATCCAAAACAGATTTTGATTTTGAGGTGTGGGTAGTGGATAATCATTCCACCGATGATTCCCTGCAGATGCTGGCGGCTCACTTTCCCCAGGTGCAGGTCATCGCGAATGCCGATAATAAAGGATTTTCTGCCGCCAACAATCAGGCTATCCGGCAGGCAGCGGGACAATACATATTATTGCTGAATCCGGATACCATCATACAGGAAGATACCTTGCAGAAGTGTGTGCATTTTATGGATGCGCATCCCGATGCAGGCGCACTCGGCGTGCGGATGGTGGATGGCACCGGCCGCTTTCTGCCTGAGTCCAAACGCGGATTTCCGTCGCCATGGGCAGCCTTATCCAAAATGAGCGGCTTGTCGGCGCTATTCCCGCATTCCCGATGGTTTGGACAGTATCACCTCAGTTACCTCGATGAAAATGAAAATCATGAAGTCGATGTGCTGTCCGGAGCATTCATGCTGCTGCGCGCCGACGTGCTCGGGAAAGTGGGATTGCTGGATGAAGATTATTTCATGTACGGCGAAGATATTGACCTGTCTTATTGCATAAAAAAGGCCGGCTATAAAAACTACTATTTTGCGGATACTTCCATCATACATTTCAAAGGGGAAAGCACCAAGAAAGGTTCCCTGAACTATGTCAGGATGTTTTATCAGGCGATGCTGATTTTTACCGGAAAACATATGTCTGGCACCAGCGGCAGATTGCTGTCTGTGTTGCTGCACGTCGGTATATATCTGCGCGCACTGCTGGCGATATTTCAGAAAATGCTCCTCTTTGTCAGCGCTCCGGTGGTGGACGTTGTTGCAATGGCCTGCAATCTGTATGTGCTGCATCTGATATGGGAAAATCTGATAAAATGGCATGAACATGTTGTTTTTCCGGCTACTTTCTTTTACGTGAATATGCCGATATACATCGGTTGCTGGTTGTTTGCGATGTGGATGAGCGGTGTGTATGATAAGAATGCCAAATGGATCAGGCTGCTTACAGGACTGGTCGCAGGTACATTTGTTATCGCGGTTTGTTATGCATTTTTTCCCAATTTTCTCCGCACTTCCCGCGGTGTTATTGTGCTGGGCATGCTCAGTAATTTTATTGTGTTGTTTTTCCTTCGGATAGGCTATAAGATGTATGCCGGACAGTTGTCGTCCTATTTTTCTGATGTGAAAAATTTAGTGATAGTGGGTAGCCGGCAGGAGGCTTTCAAGGTCTGGGATTTTATCGAGCTGACTGGCCTGAAACGGAATTTTGTGGGATTTCTGTGCGATGAGGAAGAAGGTAAAAAACAGGGGAAGTGGCTCGGTGCGGTGGCTGACCTTGATATGGTGATTGATGTGTATGGTGTGGAGGAAGTTATATTCTGTGCCGATAAGGTGGGCGCGCAGGCTATCATTGCCGCGATGTGCCGCATCGGAGATGAAGTGGAATATAAAATTGCATCCGCAAATTCCATGGCGATTGTCGGCAGTAATTCCAAAGATACCGCCGGCGATTTGTACACATTTGATAGTGGTTTTAATCTGAATAAACCTCTTTACCGCCGCATGAAACGCGTGACCGATTTGCTGTTTGCAATGGCTGGTTTGCTGTCTTATCCGATAATGGTGTTTTTTGTAAAAAAAGACGTGGCCTATATCAGGGAGTGTGTATCTGTTTTACTGGGAAATAAAACCTGGGTGGGATATAATACTGCGGTCGAAAAAAGCAAGCGGGTCAGATTGCCGCAGCTACAACCCTCGGTGTTTTCTGTGAGCGAAAACATATTTGCAATGGATGCGGCCGATAAATCTATGGCAGAGCAGGAATACTCTCAGCAGGAAAAAATACATATACTGTACGCCAAGGAGTATAGCCCGTGGAAAGATGTGCAACTTTTGTTACGTAATTTATTTTTTTAACATATTTTACGCAATTTCCTTATTTTTTGTTATGATTACTTTAAGCAACCTGTATAAACTAAACGGCGATAAACTTATTCGTAATTTTGCCCGTTAGATGCTGAACTAACGAGTGAATAAATTTTTTCTATACCTGATTGTCTTATTGATTCCTTTCTGGGCAAACGCTCAGATTGAGTTGAAAGGTGTGGTCATAGATGCAAAAACCAAGGAGCCGCTTCCCTATGTCAATTATATCATAAGTTCAACCACGGGCGGCATGACCGACGACAGCGGCCGCTTTGAAATCACAGCTTCCGCAAAAACGGATTCTGTTATTTTTACTTATCTCGGCTATAAAGACGAGGTGCTTAAAAAACGTTTCTTTAAGAAAGATTCTATCGTGGTGCGCATGCAGCTCGAAAACTTCATGCTCGAAGAGTTTACGGTCAAAGCTCCCAAAGGAAAATTGCCGAAAGATACGGTCGCTATCCGTATTTTCAGAAATGTAGTCAAGCACAAGGATGAAAACAGGACCAAATCCTTTGATTCCTACCAGTATGAAGAGTATCTGAAGACGGTGGCATCCTTGTACAATGTCAATCAACGCATCACCAGCAGAAAGATATTCAAGCCTTTTCGGTTTATTCTCGAAAATCAGGATACCACCGCGGACGGAACCAAATATGTTCCGCTCATCTTAAAGGAAACCATCACAGATCACTATCATACCAGTGACCCGAAACATACCAAAGCGGTAGTCAAGGCCAGCAAAATATCGGGTATTGAACAGTTGCGCTTTTCCGAATTGCTGGATGTGGCCTTTGATGAAGTAGAAATCTACGATAATCAAGCGGAAGTAAATAACAAAACTTTCCTGCTGCCTTTTGCGGACGGTGGACTTTCCTTATACAACTACTATCTGATTGATAGTGTAAAGTCGGTGGATTTAAATAAACCAATTGACAGCAGTAAGTTTATACATAGAAAGAGAGTCGAGTATTTTGATAAAATGGTGTTCGATACCATTATTACCCCAACCATACTGCCGGATTCTATGGTCGGCACACTGGCGGTCAATGATTCATCAGTACTCGATTCAGGATTTGTTACATACACGGTCAATATCAGCAACAGAATCGTGCAAGATAGTCTCATCTACACGGATACAATCGTCGTTCGTGATAGTATCTGGCTGTACAACCTGGCCTTTGTTCCCAAAAGTAAGTCTGATTTATTATTCAACGGAATGGCCACAATCCAGGATTCTTCCTTTGCCATTCTAAAGGTGGAACTGGGAATTGACCGACGTGCCAATCTCAATTTTGTAAATGACTTCTCACTTGTTCAGGGTTTTGAACATGTGCCCGGAAAAGGGTATTTCAAAAATTTTGAAAGCCGGAGCACCAATATCGCTTTCACTAAGCGAAAGCGATCCAAGAGTGTGCGCATTGCCAGGTATCTTTTCCGGAAAGATATACTGGTCGACCAACCCGTAGCCGATTCCGTACTCGCGAAAGAAAATACCGTTTTCCTGAAAAATTACCGCAAGCAGACCGATTCTTTCTGGGTGGTATCGCGTCATCACGATCTGTCCGTTCCGGAAAGCAAAGTTTATTTCCTGCTCGACTCGCTCAAACGGACGCGTTTCTATAAAGGCATTTCCAAAACAGGCTCACTGTTCGCCAGCGGATATTATAAAACCAAGACCCTCGACTATGGCAATCTCTACCAACTGGTAAGTTTCAATGACCTGGAAGGTGTGCGGCTCCGTTTTAATATCAAGAGTAACTGGCGCATCAGTAATTGGGTGAAATTTAATGTCTACGGCGCATACGGCATCAGAGACAAACGCTTTAAGTACGGCGCGGAAGTGAGTGTGCGATTCCCGGACAAAAAACAGAAAAATCACGGAATTACCTTGTCCTTTAAAGACGACTATCAGCGATTTACGCTCAATGGCAGGGGAATGGATTATGATTATATCTACACTTCGCTGCTGCGCAGAAAAGCCATTGCAGATCTGGTTTATCTCAAAGATGCTAAATTCAGCTACTTCAGGCAATGGATGCCGAATCTGACCACCACGGTAAATTTCAATTACAAAATCTATCAGACTATTCCGGGACGTATTGAATTTATCAAAACCAGTGAACTGGGTATCAAAGATACACTCCGCAATTTCAAGGTCTTCTCGCCGGGACTCAGTATCGTCTATACGCCCGGTGCGAAGTTCCTGCAGACCGGCAACAGGGATATTTTCCTGAAAGGTAAACTGCCGCGATTTACCTTCAACTATACTTTCAGCGCAAAAAAAATGGGCAGCGATTTCAATTATCAGAAACTCGACCTGATGATAGAAGAGCGACTGCCATCTCCGATTGGTCATACCATTATTCAGCTGACAGGTACCAAGCTGTTCGGGGCGGCACCTTATCCTTTGCTGACGATTCATCCGGGCAACCAGTCTTTCCTCTACGATTTCAAGCGATTTACCAATATGCTCGAAACGGAATTCATCGCCGACCAGCAGCTGAGTCTCTACATCGAACACCATTTTGACGGATTTTTCTTCAATAAGATTCCGGGTTGGAAGCGATTGGGACTGCGCGAAGTGTTTATCACCAAAATGGCATTGAGCTCGCTCGATAAAAACAGGGTTTCCTTCAGTGATTTGCCGGATGGACTAGAAGGACTCAATGGTTTTTATGCAGAGGTCGGTTTCGGTATCGAAAATATAGCGAAACTCATCCGGGTCGACTTCTCGTGGAGGCTTACCCAGCTGGACAGACCGGAGGTGAGGAAATTCCGCTGGACACTCAGCTTCTCGCCAAGTTTTTAAACCCGCCAATATTTGTATGTTGGTGTAAAATAAACTAATTTTGCACGCTAAACGCCTCCACGGATGAACTTCAGAAAATTATACGTTTTATATCGCTTTTATGCCGCTTTTGCCGTAATTGCCGCAGGTATTGCCATTCATGTCACCGTACACAAAGGCTGGCAATGGGCCATCTTGTTTTATCTGATTGGTGTCAGTGTTATTCTGTTCGATATCTTCATCGGTCCGATGATGTATCTGCAAAAGCTCATCACTAATGGCGATATTGACGGTGCAAAAGAAATAATGGCCTCCATTAAATTCCCCAATCTGCTGATTAAGCCGGTGCGTCAGGGATATTATATGTTGCAATCCAATTTTGCAATGGCCAACCAGAACCTGGATGAGGCCGAGGCCAATATCCGCAAAAGTATAGCCAGCAAGAGCGATATGCTGGGCGAAAGCGGACAGGAAGGTGTTGCCTACCTCCAACTCGGAAGTATTGCCCTGCAAAAAGGCGATACCAAAGAGGCGCTGAAGAACCTGAAAATTGCTATTCAGAAAGGCGTGCCGGATGATGACAATCTGGCTACAGCGTATATCCAAATCTGTTCTATCTACGCGCAGCGCCGCGAAATCAAAGTGGCGAAAGAATATCTGCGCCGCGCCAACGGACTCAAGGTGAAAAGCGAGGAAATCAAAAAACACCTCAAAGACCTCAACAAGCAGATGGCGAGAGCGTAGTTTGATGGTGAGTGGTTGAATTATAGAATAGTAGATTTTTTTCTACCTTTATCTTGCAATTCGACTATTCTTTAATTCAACAAATTCTTTATGAAATACACTTCCATAAATGCTCAGTTGTTCATCGATAACCGCAAACGTTTCGTGGAACAATTGCCACCCAATTCCATGGCGATTTTATTTGCCAGCGATGAAATGCCCCGCAGTGCCGATCAGGCTTTCGTGTTTCGTCAGAATCCGGATTTATTCTGG
>JADLAH010000095.1 GCA_020848315.1 Chitinophagales bacterium
AAAGAAATATCAGCAGTAGCGTGGTTCGAAAATGTTTGTATAGCTTATTTAACATTTTAATGCAGCATTATTGCACAAGTTACAGTATTTTTGTTTTAATAAAATACCTCTGTTATGTTGAAAAAAGTTGGGTTAGCATTATTGTTGCTGCTGGTAGTCATTCAGTTTATCCAGCCAACCAAAAATCAGTCTACGGAAATACTCGCGTCTGATATCACCAAAGTAAGACAAGTGCCTGCGGATGTACAGGAAATACTTACCGTTGCCTGCTACGATTGTCACAGCAATAATACGGTATATCCGTGGTACAGTCATATCCAGCCTGTCGCATGGTGGCTGAACAATCATGTGGTAGAAGGAAAGCAAAAGCTGAATTTTTCTACATTCGGTGATTATGACACGAAAAAAGCCAATCATAAACTGGATGAAACGATAGAAGTATTGCAGAAAAATGAGATGCCATTGAAAAGTTACACACTCATTCACACGAATGCAAAACTGACAGATGCCCAGAAAACATTGGTCATCAATTGGGCGAAGAGCGCAATGGTAGGTGGCGAAACGGGAAATGCAACTCCTGTATATTCAGAAGAAAAGGAAAGAGAGGAGCATTAATGCCATTGTCAGAACTCGCGTACGACCAGGTGGTTCACGAGTTGACGGAGCGCTTCCTTGCCTTCTTCCGCACAGCTGAGTTGCTGCAGCGCAGACATGGCTTTTTCTACATAGCTGTCACGCATCTGCAGCGCGAATGTTCGAATATTATACGTTTCAAAAATATCCAGCACGGCGGCCACTTTAGCCGCTTTGTCTGTTACGGAAGCCTGTATGATTTCCGTTAACCTGCGGTCGTCTTCCGCCTCGCTGCGCAGCAGCGCTTCAATCAGCAGCAGCGTTTTCTTATTTTGAATAATATCGCCACCCGGTTGTTTTCCCACCAGACTTTCATCGCCGAAGGCGTCGAGGATATCATCCTGAATCTGGAAGGCGACTCCCAGATTTTCTGCATATTCGTACAATAAATCGGCATCTTTCTCGCCGGCGCCGCCCAATATCGCACCGATTTTCATGCTGGCTGCCAATAGGACAGCCGTTTTCAGCCGAATCATTTCCAGATAGGCGGCATGTGTCACTTCCACTTGTGTTTCAAAGTCGATATCATATTGCTGTCCCTCGCACACTTCCACTGCTGTCTTCGAATAGACTTCAAATACTTTCCTGAAATATTGATCATCTACCTTGCTGAGATATTCGTAGGCTTTCACGAGCAGCACGTCGCCGCTGAGGATAGCCGTGTTGAGGTTGTATTTTTCATGTATTGTCTGAAAATTGCGTCGCAGTGGCGCGCCGTCCATCACATCATCATGAATCAGCGAGAAATTATGGAAATACTCGATGGCCAGCGCTGCCGGCAGCGCAGCCTGCACATTTCCGTGAAATAAATCGGTGGCCATCAGGAGCAGCACCGGCCGCAGCCTCTTTCCGCCAATCTGCAGGAAATAGTTGTTGGGTTCATACAGATTGCGCGGCTCCTTGCAAAATGCCTGCGACTGCATATAGGCTAAAAAATTTTCTCTCAGTGCTTCCAGTGAATGCATGCTTAACAATTTCTAACAAAAATAACCGATTTAATAGAACTAATTTTGTAATTCGTCTGTTTCTTAGACAAATTATTTTGCGAATTGTTGCTGCAACGACTAAATTACCATCTCTAATCCGTCAATTACTGTTTTCATGAACAACAAACTACAATACGAATGGGCTGCGGTGCTCGATAAGACCATCACCATGTGTCAGGATGATGAGCAGTTTCATCAATATTCCGTCCGTGAAAAAATGCTGGCGCTCGTGTATACATTTTTGCAAAACATGCAGGAACAGGAAACCCATTTTCTGGAGATGCTACATCAGCATAACGGCATCAAGCGATTGGATACTTCCTATCTGAAAGATCTGAAAAGCGGATTTGAATCGTATGTGACCGGCTTAGTGGAGGAAGGTCGCAATTCGGGAGAGATTCAGGGGCGACCATTTCTGGCACGATTTTATATGCCTGTGCTGTGGAATGCATTCGTCAATATCCTGTATTTCTGGGCAAACGACAAGAGTCCGCAGCGAGAACATACGGATGTGATGGTGGAAAAAACAGTGCACTTTACTTTCGACTTGCTGGCGCCAAATGCCATAGATTCAGGGATTGATCTGGTGCAGCAATATTTAAAACTCAAGCAGTAGAATTACAGATTTATGTCAGAGCAACAGGATAAAATTCCCACCTCCAAGGTAGAACGCGCATCGAGGGTGTTTCGTACGAGTATGAAAGTAGGCGCGAACTACATAAAACATACAGCCCAGAAAGTCGTCAACAAGGATCTGGATGATTCGGATCTCGATGAGAAAAATGCGGAGGCGTTGTTTCAGATGATGAGTCAGCTGAAAGGCAGTGCCCTCAAAATAGCGCAGATGATGAGCATGGACAACGGATTGCTGCCAAAAGCTTACGCCGAAAAATTCGCAAAGGCTCAGAACAGCGCGATGGCCTTGTCGGCGCCGCTGGTGATGAATACTTTCCAGAAATATATCGGTAAAAGACCGCAGGAAGTATTTGATCATTTCAGTGTCAATGCCGTACATGCGGCGTCTATCGGACAGGTGCACCGGGCCGATAAAGACGGCTTGCAACTGGCGGTGAAGTTGCAGTATCCCGGCGTAGCCGATAGTATTCATTCCGATATCAATCTGGTGAAGCCGATGTTTCTTCGTTTTCTGAATCTGAAGGAAAAAGATATCGCGCCTTATCTGGAAGAATTTGAAGAGCGACTGCATGAAGAGTGCGACTACGAGAAAGAATTGCAATACGGAATGGAAATGGCACAATTCGCCGATTCGATTCCCCATGTGATTATTCCGCGCTATTATCCGGCCTTGTCTTCCAAAAAAATCCTGACGATGGAGTGGATGGAAGGTATTCCCTTGCAGGAATTTATTGATACAGAAACAGACCCATCCCGAAGAAATAAAGTAGGACAGGCCTTGCTGGATTTTCTGCACAATTCCATTCATCGTTTGCAGCGATTCCATGCCGATCCGCATCCGGGAAATTTTCTGGTGACGAAAGATGCCGAGTTGGTGGTGCTGGATTTTGGCTGTGTCAAAACCATTCCCAAAGATTTTTATATCCATTACTTCGCACTAGCGAAGGATGACATTTTTAATGACGAAACCAAATTGCGGACTTGTCTCGAGCACCTCGATATGCTGCGCAAAGGCGATACGCCGGAACAGGATAAACTGTTCTTCGATACTGCGGTTCGCGCGATTCAGAATATCTCCAAACCTATGAAGAGTGATACTTTCTATTTCGGAGATAAAGATTTCTACGAGCAACTGCAAGCGCAGGGTGAAGAGATTATGCAAAACAAGGAATTCCGCAAGCCGAGTGCCATGCGTGGTTCCCGTCATGCCATTTATCTGCACCGCGCTTTCTTCGGGCTGTATTCCATTTTATATAAACTCGATGCCACGCTGAAGATTGACCGTCATTTCTTTGACGATATACAGGTGTGATTATTGCAGCGCTTCTGCCAAGGTCATCAGTCTGTCAACTTCAATACCTTTATCCGTGCGTTTCAGCGTGGCGCATTCCACATCTTTATCGTGTTCGAAAAACAGGATATGGTTGTTTTCCAATGCTTTTTCCAGGAAAATGGTTTTCTCTTTCAGCGATTCCATCGGACGGATGTCGTAGGCCATGATATAAGCCAGTCGCACGTGATGATGAGAAGGCACGAGATCGGCGCAGTAGGAGATGGTTTGATTTCCTTTGTAAATATGGCAAATCATCATCGATTCCGTATGTCCGAAGGTATATTCGATGCTGACATTATCCAGGCCTAATTCTTCCTTTTCCACGTATTTCAGTTTCCCTGAGTCGGCGATAGCTTGTAGGTATTCCTTGCGGTAAGAGGCTTTTTCGCGGGCATTCGGATGCATGGCGGATTCCCATTGCGCGTAGGACGACCAATAGGTGGCATTCGGGAAACGCAGGGTAGGTTGTCCCATGCCATCATCTTTCAGCGCACCCATGCAATGGTCGAAGTGCAGGTGGGTGAGAAAAACGTCGGTGATGTCTTCCGCCGAAAAGCCATGTTTTGCCAGTGATTTTTCCAGCGTGTCTTCGCCGTTTGGCAGATAGCGTTTGCGGTAGGTATCGTCGATAAAATCACCCATGCCGGTGTCAATCAGCATCCGTCGGTTCTGGTCTTCCACCAGCAGGCAACGCATCGCCCAGGTGCACATATTGTTCTCATCCGGTGGATTTAGTTTCTGCCACATCGTTTTAGGCACCACACCAAACATAGGGCCTCCGTCTAATTTAAAATATCCGGTATCTATCGTATATAATTTCATAGCGTCCGTTTTGTGCAAAGATAAGAACTATCCTTCTG
>JADLAH010000096.1 GCA_020848315.1 Chitinophagales bacterium
GTATTAATCGTGTTTCTGCTGGCGTTGGTGCTGGCAGGCGGCATCACTTACCTCTACTTCAATTTCACCTACAGCGAAGGAAACAGAGCTGGCGTGCTGACAAAGTTTTCTACCAAGGGATTTATCTTTAAAACCAATGAAGGTGAACTGAATGTCGGCAGTATCAATTCTGCCACCGGCAATGCCGTGGCCAATAACGCGTGGGCTTTCTCCGTAAAAGACAAAGCCGTAGCGGAGCAGTTGTACAAGATGGAGGGCAAGATGATTCGTGTGCACTATAAAGAGAAAGTGAAGAATCTGCCGTGGCAGGGCGAAACCAAATATTTTGTAGATGAAGTAGAGGTGGTGAAGTAATTATTTGCCGAGCCATTTTTCCACGATGCGTCGTGCCGCCTCCTGCGGTTCCATGGTCTGTTCCAGCACCTGCGTGGTCAGTTCTTTTTTCAATTCCTTTAGCGCAGGATGTTGTTCCAGATTTTCCTGCATATAAGCCAGAATCAGTTCTTCCATCCAATGCAGTTGCTGTTGCGCCCGGTTGTGTTGCAGCCATCCGCTGGATTCTATATTGAGAAAATACAGTTCCAGGGCATTCAGTGTAAGGTCTAATCCCGTTCCTTCCGTTGCGGAGATGTTGAGTACGGGAATTTCCCATTTTTTTTCTGTGCTGCTGTATAAATGCAATGCCATTTTCACCTGAGCGGCAGCCGTTCTGGCCGACACTTCATTGGCCTTGTCGGATTTGCTGATGAGTAGTATGTCGGCCATTTCCATGATGCCGCGCTTAATGCCCTGCAATTCGTCCCCGGAGTTGGGCAATAGCAGCAGTATAAAACAGTCGGCCATATTTTTCGCCATAATTTCTGATTGGCCGACGCCCACGGTTTCAATAAAAATATAATCGAAACCGAATGCTTCGCAGAGAGAAATGGTGGAACGGGTGGTGCGCGCCACACCACCCAATGCATGGCTGCTGGCAGTCGGGCGAATATAGGCACGTCCTGCAATATCTTCCATCCGGGTTTTATCGCCGAGGATACTGCCCTTGCTGATGCTGCTCGATGGGTCGACGGCGAGTACGGCCAGAGAATGTCCGTTTTCCAGCAGCATTTTTCCGAAAGCATTAATGAAGGTGCTCTTGCCTGCTCCGGGAGGGCCGGAAATGGCTATGCGGCGGCTTTTTTGTTGATGTTGCAGGCATCGCTCCAATACCTGATTGGCCAGTTCCATATCAGCGGGCAGTGTACTCTCTATGAGTGTAATGGCCTTACTGAGTATGATTCTGTCTTTTTTCAGAATACCCTGCACATAATAATCCGCGGTAAATGGAGGTTTCACTTGCACTTTTTAAAATTAATTAAAAATCGCGGATTTGGATATTAAATGCTAACTTTAATAAGTTGGGTAGCAGAATAGTTCAGATAGATGAGTTTTTAGCTGGATTTTTTGCCTTTGAACCCCTGTTTTAACTTTATTCGATATGCGCTTTAACTCTGTGTTTTTTGGTGATAAGTTTTGTGAATTTTATGTGAACGGTTTTTGTCTTTATTGAACGTTTGCAGTCGTTTGTTCAAGTTTTGTTTTGTAATTGATTGATAATCAAAATTTTGTTTATTTAAAATTAATTTCTTTTTGGGCGCATGACAATTATCATATTGTGAAAGTGGCTCAACTTACATAAGTTTTACGGAAATTTGCAACGATGAATTCTACCACACACCACAAGAAATCACACACACACACAGTGGGGACTAGTTGTCCTCACGCATTCTGGTGGTATATAGGTTCATCATCCACACACCGCACACACATTCACACACATACAGATGAAAACTCTTTTATTCACACACAAAAGAAATCTTTTGTTATTGATGATAGTAGGCGTATTTAAATATGCTTCGGCCGGCAGTACCGATACGATTGTCACCACAGACAATACGGTCAGAGTGGTGCGGGACACGGTATATATTGCCACGCAGGCGCCTGAAAAAAAATCATCTAAGCCCAAACTTCTGGCGCTGAAGAAATGGTATAATTCTCCCTATGCGGAAGAATTCAGACATGATACCATTCTGCAGAAAATTACCGAGGTAGAAAAGAAGTGGTATGATAATATTTCTTTACGCGGTTATGTGCAGTTCAGATACAGCAAGGTGCTCGAAAAAGATTCTGAATTGAAATGCGAGCAATGCGACAGAAACTGGAGCAATACCGGAGGATTTTCTATCCGACGGATGCGATTGGTATTTTCTGGGCATCTCGGTAAACGCGTTTTTTTCTATATACAGCCTGATTTTGCCAGTTCAGCTTCATCTTCTTCGTTGCATTTTGCACAACTCAGAGATGCCTATATCGACCTGAGTGTAGATAAGAATAATGAATTCCGTTTCAGAGTAGGCCAAAGCAAGGTGCCCTTTGGGTTTGAGAATATGCAGTCGAGTCAGAATCGTCTGCCACTTGATCGGAATGATGCATTGAACAGCGCGGTCAGCAATGAACGCGATTTAGGTGTTTTCTTCTACTGGGCTTCTAAAAAGAAAAGGGAATTATTTGCCAATCTGGTCAAACAAGGTTTGAAGGGGTCCGGTGATTACGGTGTTGCAGGAGTAGGTATCTACAACGGACAAACGGCAAACAGGCCTGAACTCAATAAAGTTCCACATGTGGTAGCGCGTTTTAGTTACCCGTTCTATGCGAAAAAGCAAATTCTGGAAATAGGCGTGCAGGGATACAGCGGTAAATATACCATTGCCAAAGATATGGTCAGCAGCGGAACCGGAGCCACCACTGAAAGAGATTACTGGGATCAGCGCGTAGCAGGCACTTTTGTGTTATATCCGCAGCCATTCGGAATACAGGCAGAATATAACTTCGGAAGAGGCCCGGAATATAATCCTGCGACCGACTCAATAGAAGTGCAGAAACTGCACGGCGGATATGTACTCCTGTCATATCACGTGGATATCAAGAAGCAGATATTGCAACCATATTTCAGAGCGCAGTATTACGACGGAGGCAAAAAACACGAACTGGATGCCAGAAGCTACACCGTGCAGGAATATGAAGTTGGAATAGAATATCAGCCGATAAAATATCTGGAGTTTGTGCTTTCCTATACATATTCTAATCGCCGGTTTGAAGACCATGTATTGCCGGTCAATCAGCACAAAGGAAATTCTATCAGAATGCAGGCTCAACTAAATTTCTAATTAAATCAGCAAATACATTAATAACAATACAAACTAGACATTATGGGATTAGATTCAATTTTAAAGTTTTTCCAGCCTAAAGACAAAGTGTTTTACGGCCTGTTCGAACAGATGACAGATGCGATGGAAGCGACCAGCGAAATTTTCCTGAAAGGTATCAAGGAAACGTCCACCAAACGATTTGAAATTCTGGCACAAACAAAAGAACTCGAACACAAAGCAGATGAACTGACTCATCAGATTTATGTAGAACTTGGAAGAAACTTCATCACACCATTCGACCGTGAAGACATTCATGAACTGGCTTCCGCACTCGACGATATCGTGGACTATATTGATGAAGTGGGACATAAAATGAGGCTGTACGAGTTCACTAACTTCGATCCGTATGTGCTCAAAATCGTGGAATCCAACAACAACTCTATCAAAGAATTGCGCAAGGCAATGTACGAGCTTCGCAATATGAGCAATCTCGGCAAAGTAACAGAGGCCTGTATCAGAGTACACGGTTATGAATCAGAAGTGGATGTA
>JADLAH010000097.1 GCA_020848315.1 Chitinophagales bacterium
CATTATCTGGCGGAGGTATATGCCAACATCTCTCAGAATTACCGTGGTATTAATTTCACAGACCTGCGCATCAACAACCCGAATGTCAGGGTAGACCCGAGTATTCAGGACGAGAAAGGCTTCAACGCGGATATAGGTGCGCGCGGAAAACTCGGTGAAAAAATTAACTACGATGTCAACTTTTTTGCCTTGTATTACAACCAGAAAATCGGCGCTATACAACAGGTCGACAGTGCCTATAATATCTATCGTTTCAGAACCAATGTAGCCAACTCACGCAGCTTCGGACTCGAGTCATTTGTGGAGGTGGATTTCTGGAAAATAGCGGATGAAAATTCCCATTTCGGCTGGTCGGTATATTCAAACTATACCTACACCAACGCGCGTTATATAAAAGCACAAAATAAACAAATTGAAGGCAAAGTGGTGGAGTTTGCGCCGGCACATATTTTCAGGGGCGGTACTACTTTTAAATACAAAACATTCTCGCTCTCTTATCAGGTTTCCTATCTGTCCCGCCAATTCACAGATGCCACCAATGCGCGCTATGCATCTACTTCTGTTATCGGTGAAATTCCGGCTTATGCCGTTATGGACATCAGCACATCTTATACGTACAAGTTTTTCAAGGCCGCTTTTACTATTAACAATGTGGCGAATGCGACCTATTTCACGCGAAGAGCGGAAAGTTATCCCGGTCCCGGTATCATACCAGCGGACGGCATTTCTTTTTACGGAACAGTTGCTTTCAGAATCGGTACTAAAAAGTAGTGTAACTTTGTGGATGCAATGATATTCTGTTAAGAAAAATTGGTGCAGAAAATGCGTGTTGCCTCCAAAAAAAATCTTACATTTAATACATAAAGCGTATTATGAAAAAGGCAGTATGGGGAATGGCATTTGTGCTGACATTGATGGTCAGTTGCAAGACAGATAAACTGGAAGAACAGGAGCCTTTCTATTATTCTTCGGATGAGGAGTTTTTCAATAACAACGCGGGTTTATCCGATTCCGCGCTGATTGGAAAGTTGATTTTCTTCGATAAAAATTTATCCGAACCAGCCGGAATCAGTTGTGCTACCTGCCATTCTCCGATGTCCGCCTTTTCCGATTCGCGGCACACTTCTTTTTCTGCAGGTGTAAATGGACAAACAGGCACACGCAATGCGAGCGCTATCAGCTATATGACATTTGCGCCCAACCGAAGAGCAGAGATGGTGCGCGGTATCTGGGAAACGGTAGGAGGCTTTTTCTGGGATGGGAAAGCGGAATTTCTCAATCAGCAGGCCTTGTTTCCATTTGTGCATCCGCATGAGATGAACAATCCGGGATATGGCGCGGTGGCAGACAAACTGAAACGCGCGGACTATTATCCTAAACTGGAAAAGTTGTTCGGTAAGGCAGCATTGGCTGACAGTCAGACGATAGTCTTTTATGCCATTAGCTGCATACAAGCGTTTGAGCAATCGCATCAGGTGAATCCGTTTACGAGCAAATTTGATTTTTACCTGAAAGGAAAAGTGCAGTTGACCGAGCAGGAAAAACGGGGAATGGCACTGTTCAGCGATACCACTAAAGCAAAATGCAGTCTGTGCCACATGACGTCTCCTACGCCATATGCCACTACTGATAAAATCCTGTTTACGGATTACTCCTATGATAATATCGGTTTGCCGAAACATCCGGATTTGTTGCATATGCCGATAGACAGCGGGCTGGCCATTTTTGAAAACAAAAATCCACTGGAGGTCGGACGTTTCAAGTCGCCGACATTGAGAAATATCGCCATTACGGCGCCCTACATGCATTCCGGTATTTTCGGAACGTTGGAGGAAGTGCTGGAGTTTTACAACGAGCGCGATGTCAATCCGAAATTCGCGCATCCGGAAGTGGCGGAAAATATCAATACCGCGGATATGGGCGATTTAAAGCTCACGGAGCAGGAAATCAAAGATATCATCGCGTTTCTGCATACATTGACGGATGGCTATCGATTGCCGTAATTTCTCGAATGCTAATTCAGAATTGCCACTTGCTCATTTGATTTATCGGACGGTATCTTTTAGATTACCTTAGTCCTATAAAATCATCATAAAATGAGAAAAACCACCATGCTAATTCTGGCACTGATTGTATTAATTCAGTGCTCGTGTACAAAAGAAGGAAAAACAGGCCCTGTAGGTCCTGAAGGAAGTGCTAACGTGATATATTCACCATGGCAAACATCACCGCATAATTCCAGAGATACGACGATAGATGGTACATGTGTGAAAATCCGACATCTTGATGCGCCGGCACTAACAGATTCCATCCTGAAAACCGGCATAATGCTTACCTATTTCAGGGTTAGTAGTATTGGTCCGTATGCATTGCCTTACACATCAGATGCTGGTGGGGCAACTAATACGATTGCTGCTATATATGGTCTCGGTAAGATTTATGTATACAGACATACATTTGGAACCTGCCGATTCACATCATCCGTACCGGCATCTACACCCGGCCAGCCTGTGATGGTCAGTTTTCCCCAGTCTCTGGAATACAGGTATGTATTTGTGCCGGGTGGACAGGCATTGAGAACCAGCAAGCCGCTGAAACAGATGAGTTATAAGGAGGTCTGTGCTAAATATAATATTCCGCTATAAACTGCGGATATTTATAAATGCGGAACAGCTGCACATGCAGCTGTTCCGCATTTATTATTTGTGTTGCAGATTTTAGTTATTCAAGAGCGCTGTCTTTAGTCCGGCGTCTACCGGATTGTCGCTCAGCCAGATGCCGAAGAGCGCTTTCTTAAAGTCTTCCCCTTCGATGGTGGACAGCAACTTGCCGTTTTTATAGGCTTTCACGCCTGTGCCGGGTACATAATTGAGGGTGAAAATATCACCTTCCTTAATGGCTTCTTTGGAGAATATTTCGATGAAATTATCAATCTTACTTTGCAGTGGCGCCACTTTTCCGTTCAGCGATTTGCCGAATCCTTCGCGGATGGCTTCTTCCATATTTTCGCTGTTCACTACACCGGAGGTGATTTGCAGACGCACCGCTATTTCATCATTGCTTTTCAGAATGGCCGCCGCATCTTTGCTTTTATTTTTTACATACAGGCTGAGTACGTACACTTTGAAAAATGCTTTCTTGCGTACACCGGCACCATTCAGGTTCAGTTCGGTAGTGGCGGTTTTCAGTTTAGCCGGCACACTCACGCCGTTCACTGTCATTTGGGCTTTGCTTTCCGCGAACAGGCAAAAAACGAAAGCGAGTAAGAGAAGTTGTTTCATGATATTTACTGCTATTTGTAAGAATGAAAGTAAGCAGAATTTTAGTATTGTGCAAGGTGTGTGAGTCCTGAGATTGCAGTCCGATGGAGAATTAAACAGAAGTAAGTAAAATAAAAAAACGCCTGTAGTCCTCTGACGTACAAGCGTTTGGGTTTGGCACCTGTGATCCCGCTGGGATTCGAACCCAGGACCCATACATTAAAAGTGTATTGCTCTACCAGCTGAGCTACGGAATCCTGCTTTAAAATATTATCTACTGTTTCCGGCAGATGCTTCATTTTAAAAGCGAATGCAAAGATACGGATTTTTTAATAAATGGCAACAGAATTTTATTTTTTTTCTTCTGTTAACGCTTATTTAAACATCATGCCTTTCACGGAAATGGCTATTTTCTGTTCGGAAGTGCTGTCCTGCTTTGCATCTGCCAGCACAATCACGGTCTTGCCGGGACTGTTGGTAGGTACTTTGAATTGCTCGTCTGCAATATCCAGTACAATCGCATTGCCTTTTTCATCTTTAATAGAAAACCAGCAACCGATACTCATGCAGCTTTTTTCTACAACACCTTCAATCTGTATGTTTTTCAGTTCAGGCTGCTGCGCCAGCTGCGCGGCAACGGCATCAATGGTCATGGGCTGCTGCGGCGTGAATGTCTCGCCGAGGTTCTTTGAAGTGTTCTGACATGCTACAATGGTAGCCGCCAGTAATAAGATGCTCAATAATTTTTTCATGTGTTTTAATTTGCTGATTTATCAATCTGACGACCTTTTTCATACGTTACTGTTCTGCTGAGTTGTCCGGTAGAGTCATAGATCTGCACGATGCCGTCATAGACATCGAATCCATCGGAAACTTCGATTTTATTGCCTTCTGCCATCAACTTGCCATTCGGATAATATTCCTTGGAAGGACCGTTGATAATATTGTCTTTAAAGGTAACCTCCTGCTTGAGTACATTTTTCGGATCTTTGTAATAAAGTTTCCAGAGGCCGTTGCGGGCATTATCCTTAAATATGCCTTCCGTTTCCAGGCTTCCGTCTTCAAGATAAGAAGTATAAGGCCCTTCATACAAGCCGTCCTTGTAATTTTCTTTCACCATAATCTGGCCGCTTTCATAATAGAGCGTGCGAATACCATCGAGTTTGCCATCCTTGAAATGACTGATTTCCATCACTTTTCCGGTGCTGTAATAGCCGGTGAACTGTCCGATTTTCTTGTCGGGATTCTTCTTGTCGACATAATATTCCTGCTCCACTTGTCCCTGATTGTTTTTTACAACCACCTTTTTCTTATTGCTGCAAGCGGCAAAAGTTATTAACAACATGGTAATCACCAGCCATTGGATACGCACATTTAATTTATCTTTAACCTCGTTCATTTTTTTAAATATCTATTTTTGACACCAAAATACAAAATTCGATGGAAGCTTTACAACAATTAATAGAAAAAGCGTGGGATGACAGAACTCTTTTGCACCAGGCAGATGTTCAGACCGCAATCCGCAAAGTGGTAGCACTGCTTGATTCCGGTCAACTCAGAGTGGCGGAACCCTTGACAGACGAACAAGGTAATAACTCCTGGAAAGTAAATGATTGGGTGAAAAAAGCGGTGATTTTGTATTTTCCTATCCAGAAAATGGAAACAATAGAGGCGGGGCCTTTTGAGTTTTATGATAAAATTCCATTGAAAAAACATTTTGAACAATTGGGTGTCCGTGTAGTTCCACACGCTATCGCGCGTCATGGTGCATTCATCCAGAAAGGTGTGGTACTGATGCCATCCTACGTGAACATTGGTGCGTATGTGGACAGCGGCACGATGGTGGACACCTGGGCTACGGTGGGCAGCTGCGCGCAGATTGGTAAAAATGTACACCTCAGCGGTGGCGTTGGTATCGGCGGTGTGCTGGAGCCTGTGCAGGCAGCACCGGTAATCATTGAAGACAACTGTTTCATCGGTTCCCGTTGTATTGTGGTAGAAGGTGTGCGCGTGGAAAAAGAAGCGGTACTCGGTGCCAATGTGGTATTGACGATGTCCACTAAAATCATTGACGTATCCGGACCGGAACCAATAGAATACAGAGGTGTGGTGCCGGCCAGAAGTGTGGTGATTCCGGGCACTATGCCAAAGGAATTTCCTGCCGGAACTTATCAGGTGCCATGCGCTCTGATTATTGGGAAGCGAAAAGAAAGCACCGATACCAAGACATCTCTGAACGATGCCCTGAGGGATTTTAATGTTGCAGTATAATAAAACAAATCAGGTGATTGTAACATGCAACAGCGATAAAGATTGTCATTTTCGTCCTGCATCTTGTTGCTCACCGCTCATACCTAAAGGTCTTTTATGATAATCGGATTTGACGGCAAGCGATTGTATGATAATAAAACAGGGTTGGGAAATTATTCCCGTACCCTGATGCATCGTTTGCTGAATTTCTATCCGGAAAATGAATACAAAATTTTTGTACATCAGAAGTATTTTGAGGATTCTCCTTACAAGTACACTGACTTTGTGGAAAGAACAGTGATTTCCGAGGCGTTTAGTGCCGATTTGTGGCGTTTCCGCGGTGTTGAAGATGATATCATCAGACAGGGCGTGCAGGTGTATCACGGATTGAGCAATGAAGTGCCCGAATTGCCGGCAACGGTGAAGAAGGTAGTGACTATTCATGATGTCATCTTTCACAAACTGCCGAAAACATTTCCGTTCATAGACCGGCAGATGTATGCCTATAAAACAAAGAAAGCCTGTCATATTGCAGATGCCATCATCGCAGTGAGTGAGCAGACGAAACAGGATCTGATAGAACTGACCAAAACGCCGGAAGAGAAAATTCATGTGGTGTATCCTACCTGGAACAAGGAGTATGAACATGAATGTAATTATGTCCTGAAAGAAGAGTATTTCAATCGCTACGGGTTGCCCCGCGATTTCGTCCTGTTTGTAGGGGCTGTCAGCAAGCGCAAGAATTTCCTGCGATTGTTGGAGGCGATGGCGTTGCCCGAGAATAAAGATAAAAATCTGGTCGCTGTTTCCAATGGTGGCGATGAATATGATGAAGCGGAAAGACTCATTTATGAAAAAGGGCTGGAAGGCAATGTCTTTTTTCTTAAAGATCTGCCGTGGTATGAATTGCCTATCATCTATCATATGTCACAGGGTTTGGTGTATCCGAGTATTTACGAAGGATTCGGACTGCCGATACTGGAAGCACTGCGCTGCGGCAAACCTGTCATCACCAGCAATGTGTCATCCATGCCGGAAGTGGGTGGCGATGCCTGTATTTTTATAGATCCGGCGAATGTGGAAGAGATTTCCGCCGCGATTAACTTCATCTACTACAATCTTGAGCTGGCAGCAGAAATCAGAGAAAAGGCCATGCACCAGGTACAAAAATTCGCACCGGAAAAAATGACTGCACAAATGATGCAGGTATATCAGTCTTTATAATGAAACCAACCATCAATAAATATATAGAACTCTGTGCGGCCCATCTGGCATTAGGACATACCCTGCTGTATCCTACCGATACGGTTTGGGGTATTGGCTGTGATGCTGCCAATGCGGAGGCGGTAGAACAGGTGTTTGCCATCAAGCAGCGGCCCGCTGAAAAAAGCCTGATAGTGCTGGTGGATTCCATTGAGATGCTTATGCAATATGTGGATGTAACGCCGGATATAGAGAATATGCTGTTTTCCTTCACCGAACCAACAACAGTCATTTATCCCAATCCTGTCCGGTTGGCGAAAAATGTCATTAGTGAGGATAATACCGTAGCCATCCGTTATGTGAAACATCCCTTTTGTCAGCAGTTGATTCGTTCCTTCGGAAAGCCCATCGTAAGCACCTCCGCGAATATTTCCGGAGAAAAGACACCGCAGCTCTTCGAGCAGATAGCCCCGGAAATCATAGAAGGAGTGGACGTTGTAGTGTCCCGCAAATACGATACTTCTACCTATAAAAAGCCATCCCGCCTGATCAGAATTCATGCGGATAAGTCCATAGAATATTTGAGGTAATAAATTTCAATCCCGTTACCGACTCCTGATTAGTAATCTTATATTTGCAACTATGCAAATCCACTTTACGGAAAGAGAAACCGAATTACTTCGGATAGTAGCAAAGTGCGCACAGTCGATGGGGATTCAGGCATTCGCTATCGGCGGCTTTGTACGCGACAAGTTGCTGCAACGCGAATGTAAGGATATTGATATCGTCTGTACGGGAAGTGGCATAGAGCTTGCGCATCAGGTGGCCGCCGGCATACAACCTCATCCGCATGTGGCATATTTCAAAAATTTCGGAACGGCGCAAATCAAACTCGATGATATCGAAATCGAATTCGTCGGTGCGCGTAAAGAATCGTACCGCCGCGATTCCAGAAAACCAATAGTGGAAGACGGTACGCTGGAAGACGATCAGCAGCGCCGCGATTTTACCATCAATGCGCTCGCGATACAATTGAATGAAGCAGAATTTGGTCAGGTGACAGACCCGTTCAACGGATTGGAAGACCTGAAAAACGGGATTATCCGAACACCGCTCGATCCGCATATCACCTTCGATGATGATCCGCTGCGCATGTTGCGCGCAGTGCGGTTTGCCTCGCAACTGAATTTCAGGATAGAAGATAAAACCTACAAGGCAATAGAGCCACTCGCATCGCGACTCAAAATTATATCTCAGGAAAGAATCACAGATGAATTGAATAAAATCATCCTGTCGCCGGTGCCGTCCGTCGGTTTTCGCTTGTTGTTTAATACCACTTTGTTGCATCAGTTTTTTCCTGAAATGGTGAAGCTGCACGGTGTGTCTATGGTGGAAAATTATGGACATAAAGACAATTTCTACCATACATTGAAAGTGCTGGATAATCTGTCGGAGAACACGGATAATCTCTGGTTGCGGTGGGCTGCCATCCTGCACGATATCGCCAAGCCTGCGACCCAACGTTTTGAAGAAGGACATGGATGGACTTTCCACGGCCACGAAGTGGTGGGCGCGCGCTGGACGCCCAAGATTTTCGCGCGGTTTAAACTGCCGTTGGATGAAAAGATGAAGTTTGTGCAGAAAATGGTGGCATTGCATCTGCGTCCAATCTCATTGACCAAAGATAATATCACAGATTCCGCCATCCGCCGTTTGTTGTTTGATGCCGGCGAAGATCTGGAAAGCCTGCTGCTGTTGTGTGAGGCGGACATCACCTCCAAGAATGAACAGAAAGTAGAACGCTACAAGGCCAACCTGAAACTCGTTCAGCAAAAGATAAAAGAAGTCGAGGAGCGCGATCATATTCGCAACTGGCAGCCGCCAATTGACGGAGAATTGATTATGAAAACATTTAATATTCGCCCGTCCCGTGAAGTCGGTATCATAAAAGAAGCCATCAAAGATGCAATTCTGGATGGTATCATTCCCAATGATTATGATGCGGCATACCGGTTAATGCTGGAGAAAGGCAAGATATTGAATCTGAAAACAGAATAAACTAAGATGAATAAAGAGGTTTTCAGTGATAATGATATGAAACACATAAAAGAGGTTTTCAGGAAAGAATCTAAAGATAGCCTGAGAACCTATGCTGCCATCTTTATAATGGCGTCATATGTGGTGAGTACAAGATCGAAGATTGATTTATTACTCAGATTGGCATATATTTTTTTTATTTTTGTGCCCTTGCTTGCGTTTGCTTTTTTTCTGACGAATAGAAGTATTTTATTGGATATGTATAAACGTGAAAAGATTGTTACGTCCGCAATAGTGAATATTGTGTCGCTGTTCGGTGTGCTTTCAGATGCACATGTTCAGTTGTTATTGCCCTCTGGCGCAATTATGAACTTTAGTATGCATCATGATCAGGCGGCAAGTCTGGCATCCGGAGATGATGTGTCGGTTGCATTTGCGCCGCGCAGCAAAGTGTTGTTTAAAATCAATAAGGTTTGATTTCGTCTCCCAAATATCTCATTATTATTGCCGGTCCCACAGCGGTGGGTAAAACAGCTGTAGCTATTGAAGTGGCAAAACATTTCCATACCGACATCGTCTCCGCGGATTCCAGGCAGCTGTTCAAAGAACTGAGTATTGGGGTCGCACGTCCGTCGGAAGCGGAACTGGCTGAAGTGAAACATCATTTTATCGCGAATAAAAGCATAGATGAATATATTTCCGCTGGTGAATACCAGCGGGAAGTCATGGATTTGCTGCATGAATTGTATGCAACAAAAGATGTTGTGGTGTTGTGCGGTGGCACCGGATTTTACATCAATGCATTGCTGTACGGATTGGATAAAATTCCGGATATCGATCCCGCTGTCCGTGCGCTGCTGAACCGCGAGTGCGAATTGCACGGACTGGTGCCTTTGCAGCAACGGTTGAAAGAGTTGGATGAAACAACGTATCACAGTATCGATGTGCAAAATACACAGCGCGTTATTCGTGCACTCGAAGTTTGTATCGGCACAGGAATGCCATTCTCCGCTTTCAAAACAAGACAAGCCGTGTCGCCATTGGAAGCCGCCGGTATCATTCCCGTGAAAATTGCATTGAATATGCCGAAAGAACAACTGCATCAGCGCATCAATGAACGAGTCGATGCCATGATGGAAGCCGGTTTCCTGGAAGAGGCAAAAAGTGTGCATGCATATAAATCGCACAATGCCCTGCAGACGGTAGGATACAAGGAGCTTTTTGATTTTGTAGAGGGGAAATGCACGTTGGAAGAAGCTGTGTCGCTCATTAAATTACATACCCGGCAATACGCCAAAAGGCAACTCACTTTTTTTAATAAAAACGACGATTACCACTGGTTCCATCCGTCGGAGATTCCTCAGTTGTTGCAGTTTCTGAAAGAAACTATCCGCTAATTCACACGGATCTCGCAATGTTGCATACCTTTGCATGCAGTATGTTTGCGAATGCTGTCCGTTTTTATTTTAATTCCTACAAAGGATTGAACAGAGATATATGGCTGCTGGCTGTTGTCAATCTGATTAACCGTTGTGGCACTATGGTCATTCCGTTTCTGATGCTGTATCTGACTTCGCAGCTCGGCGTTTCTCTCAGCAAGGCGGGTGTAGTGATGAGCCTCTGGGGTGTCGGGGCATTTATTGGTAGTTATATCGGCGGCAAGCTTACAGACCGCATCGGTTTTCATAAAATACAATTATTCAGTCTCTTTGCCGGCGGTGTCGGATTCATCATTCTGGGACAACTGAAGAGTTATTATGCCATCTGTATATTTACCTTCATCCTGGCCATGATTAATGAGGCTTTTCGTCCGGCCAACTCCGCCGCGATGGGTAAGTACAGCAACGAAGAAAACCGGATGCGTTCTTTTACATTGATGCGGCTTTCCTTTAATCTGGGCTGGGCGTTGGGCGCAGGTCTGGGTGGGTTTGTAGCGCATCAATCCTACCAACTGCTGTTCTGGATTGATGGTATCACCAATATACTTGCCGCGATAATGCTGTGGTGGCTGCTGCCGGATAAATACAGTGCGGAGCAGGCGGCTAAGCACAAAGAAATACCGGTAAAAGTTTCCGTGTGGTCGGATAAGGTATTCGTTCGTTTTATACTCATCTCCGTGATTTATCTGGGATGCTTTGTGCAGTTGTTCACCAACCTTCCGGTGTATTTCAAGAATGAATTGCAATTGGATGAAAATTATATCGGCTATCTGTCTTCCTGGAATGGCATCCTGATTGTGATAGCGGAAATGGCGTTGATTTATTGGATGGAGCGCAACTGGTCGCAGCAGCGCGCCATTGTGGTGGGTGTTTTGTTTCATGTGTTGGCTTATCTGATGCTGGTGTTGTTCAAGCTGTCTTTTGTCGGTGCTGTGGTAATGATCACATTCATCACCCTGAGTGAGATGTTCTCATTTTCCGTGCTTGTCAACTTCTGGATGAAACGAACGGATGATACCAATCGCGGACAGTATGCCGCCATCTGGACGATGGTATGGGCCACCTCGCAAACGGCAGGTCCTTTCCTGGGTTCGCTGGTAGCAGAATACGGCGGATTCACCCTGTTGTGGTCGCTGGTGGCCGCGCTCAGCCTGCTGTCGACCATCTTGTACGCGCGACTGATACGCAATTGAGTTAATGCCTGCTTTGCCGTCCTCTGAAAAATAAGTAGCTTCGGATAAAATCTATGACCCGTATCGGAATAATATCAGACACCCACGGATACCTCGATGAGCAGGTGTTCACTTTTTTTAAAGAAGTGGATGTCATATGGCATGCCGGCGACATCGGCACGGCGGAGGTGACAGACAGACTCAGGGCGTTTAAGCCATTGATAGCGGTGTATGGGAATATTGACGGACAGGAGTTGCGCGCCGATTATCCCGAGGTGCAGTTGTTTAAAGTGGAGGGCTGCAAAGTCCTGCTCACACACATCGCCGGTGCGCCCGGAAAGTATAATGCGCGGGTGAATGCGATTATCCAAAAAGAAAAACCGGACATTTTAGTCTGCGGACATTCTCATGTAGTGAAAGTCATGAAAGACCCGAGGTTCGGATTCCTGCATGTCAATCCCGGTGCGGCAGGTGTACACGGTTTTCATAAAGTCAAAACCATTATCCGCTTTGAAATTGATAACGGAAAACCGCAGAAAATGGAACTGATAGAGTTGGGCGCACGCGGAAGCCTGACAGAATCGAAAAAAACAGCTGACAATAAATAAAACCACCTGATTATGGCAAAGAAAAAAACCTGGCATGAAGAACATATAGAGATGTCCAATTTGGGGCAGCGACTCGCCGACATAGTAGCTAACGGGATGGGATCCTGGAAGTTTATTATTATCCAGACGATCTTTGTGATTACTTGGATGGGAATGAATCTGGTCGGATATTTGCAACATTGGGATCCATATCCTTTTATCTTGCTTAATCTGCTGTTTTCCACCCAGGCAGCTTATGCCGCGCCCATCATCATGATGTCGCAAAACAGGCAGAGCGACCGCGACCGCGCGCAGGCGCAGGCCGATTATATTACCAATCTGGAAGCCAAGGAAGAGATAGAGTCTTTACAGCGGCAATTGAATAAAATTGAGGTAGATAAACTCGATAAGATTATTCTTATGTTAGAAGAGATAAGGAAACAGCAAAGCAGCACGTCGGAAAAATAACTTTTATACAGTAGTAAAATACAAATCGCCGAACCACATGGTTCGGCGATTTCGCTTTCGTAACAATAAGCTGTGAAGGTAGGACTCGAACCTACACAAGGCGATTAGGAACAGGACAAAAAGTTGGTGGTCAACCCCTGCACACTGAAGTGCTCTACCCTGTCTTTATTTCGAACTCCTCACCCCCGAGACAAGAGGGCATGGCTGCCAAATTTCATCACCTCACAATGTGATTCTCTATAAGAACTTTGATACTGCAAATTTAATAAAACAACGCTATTTGTGCAAATAATACAATAAATTAAAGTAATTTTTGTGTAATTTTTATTAAAAATGGTATTTTATTGATTTTTATTCAATTTTGAATGCAAAAGAAAGTTGTTTTTTGAGAATTTTTCAACTCAAAATATCGGGAATTGTGCCTGTATGGTCGGCCATTCACTTTTCAGGATGCTGTAATACACCGTATTTCTCCGGAAGCCGTCGGGCAATACCATGTGACTGCGCAAAATACCTTCCTGTGTGGCGCCCAATCGCTCGACTGCTTTTCTCGAAGCCGCATTGCGTTCGTCGATTTTGAATTCCACCCGCTCAAATCCGAGTTCTCCGAAAGCATAAGACAACAACAATAACTTTGTATAGCGATTCAGTCCGCTGCGTTGAAAGGCGCGGCCATACCAGGTGTAGCCGATTTCCAGCCGGCGGTCGTGGTTGGATACGCCGTAAAAACTGGTGCTGCCGGCATAGTTTGCGGTAGCTTTATCAAAAACAATAAAAGGATAGCGCATTTCTTTCCCGCGGTTGCTTAGCGCGTCGGCAATATAAGCTTCGAGTAATTCCGG
>JADLAH010000098.1 GCA_020848315.1 Chitinophagales bacterium
ATGCATTGAGGAACAGCAACACCATCGTCTTGTTCTTGCCCAGCTGCTCGTGTGCAAACCGGTCCTGTTTCAGCGCGATGGCCTGTTGCGCCAGTGCTTCCACATCCGGCACATCGTGTACGTTGAGGACAGTCTTCATTATGCTAAACATTTTTTAATGGCCTCGAGGAACAGGTCGATTTCCTCTTTGGTAATGGTTAAACTCGGCAGCAGTCGCAGCGTGTTAGGGTTGCTGGAATTGCCGACAAAAATATGGTGTTCGTACACGAGTTTTTCGCGCAATGCCTTGATCGGGAAGTTGAACTCCACGCCAATCATCAGGCCTTTTCCGCGCACTTCCTTCACTTCCGGCAGCTGACGGCATTCGTCCATCAGGTAATTGCCGAGTGTGGCGGCCTGTGGGATGAGTTGATGTTTTTCTATCTCTTCGAGTACGGCGAGTCCTGCGGCGCAAGCCAGCGGAGCACCACCGAAGGTGGTGCCCAACATGCCATATTTTGCGGCCACTTTCGGATGTATCAGCACGCCCGCAATCGGGAAGCCGTTGCCCATGCCTTTCGCCATCGTGATCAGATCTGGCTGCACACCGGCCAGCTGATGCGCGAAGAACTGTCCGCTGCGCCCGAAGCCGCACTGGATTTCATCCGCAATGAAAAAGGCGCCATGTGCCTGACACAGGCGTTGTATGTCTTTCAGAAATTCCGGCGTTGGCTCGTAAATGCCGTTCACGCCCTGTATCGGTTCGATGATGACCGCGCAGATATCATGTTCCGCAAAGGCTTTTTCCAGCGCGGCGCTGTCGTTGAAATTGAGGAACAGCACGTGCGCGTCGTCGTTTACCGGCGGCTTGATAGCAGGATTATCCGTGATGGCCACTGCGCCGGAGGTGCGCCCGTGGAAGGCGCCTTTAAACGCGATGATCTTTTTGCGCCCGTTGACGAAAGAAGCAACTTTCAGTGCATTCTCCACTGCTTCCGCGCCGCTGTTGCACAGGAAAAGATGATAGTCGTCGTAGCCGGAAACGCGGCCCAGCAGGGTTGCATATTCATCCTGTATCGGAATGCGCACGGAATTGGAATAAAAGGCGAGTTGCTCCAGCTGCGCGGTAATCCTTTGTACATAGTGTTCGTTGGTGTGGCCGATGGAAATCACGGCGTGGCCACCATAGAAATCCAGGTATCGGGTGCCTTTGTCATCCCAGACGAAACAGCCTTTTCCTTTGGTAAGGCTGACATTAAATAAAGGATATACGTCAAAAAGTGTCATGGTAAGCAGCGGTATTTTATGCGGTTAATAAGCGGTTGGTTTGAGGTGTAAGCCCGTTTTTTCGGGCCATCCGAACAGGAGATTCATGTTTTGCACGGCCTGTCCAGATGCGCCTTTCACGAGATTGTCGATGATGGAAATAATCATCAGCTGTGTGCCGTGTTTTTCCATATACAGCAGGCATTTGTTGGTATTGACGACTTGTTTGACGTCGATATTTTTGTCGGACAGGTGCACAAACGGCGCGTCCTGATAGTAGTCGGAAAATAATTTTTTCGCGTCCTGCAAAGTGCCGTCGTAGGCCAGGTAGAGCGTGGCGATGATACCCCTCGAAAAATTGCCGCGGTACGGAATGAAGTGGATGCTGCCATCGAAGGTAGGCTGCAGTGCGGTCAGTGTTTCACCGATTTCGCCGAGGTGCTGATGTGTGAAGGCTTTGTACACGCTCATGTTGTTGTTGCGCCAGGTGAAATGTCCTGTTTCACTCAGAGCGACGCCGGCGCCGGTGCTGCCTGTGATGGCGGAAATATGTACTTCCTGCGGCAGCAGTTGCTGTTGTGCGAGTGGTAGTAAGGCGAGTTGTATCGCGGTGGCAAAGCAGCCCGGATTGGCAATGCGCTGCGCGGTTTGTATGCGCGTTTTATTGCGTTCCGGAAGGCCGTACACAAAATCGCCGGCATTTTTCTGCAGTCGGAAATCATTGCTCAGGTCGATGACCTTGATATGTTCCGGAAATGGATGTTCCGCCAGAAAAGGCGCAGCCTGTCCGTGTGGCAGGCACAGGAAAAGCACGTCGATATCGGTGTGTATTTGGTCTGTGAAGATCAGTTCCGTGTCGCCGAGCAGGTCGGTGTGCACGTCGCTCACTTTCTTTCCGGTCTGACTGCGGCTGAAGCAATACTGTATATTCACTTCCGGATGATGGAGGAGAAGGCGAATGAGTTCGCCGCCGGTATAGCCTGCAGCGCCGATAATTCCTGCTTTTTTCATGTCGGTAATACTTTGTCGCTGCATGGCAGCATGTGCAAATCAGATAGCAGGTCTAAATTACAGAAATAAATCAGCTTACAGATAATCAGGGAATGATATTTGTGTTAAGCACTATTTGCCGGCAGACTGGATGTAGTCGTTCAGGGTGCGGAGTGCCTGCAGGAATCCCGCGTGGTCTTCCCAGCTGTTCGGAGAGGTGAAGCGTATTTTGATGGTATCGCGGTTTGTGTCGGCGACGATGTAGTTTTCATCAATCTCATTGAGTCCTTCGACGTTCAGAATCTGCAGCAGGTGATTGATGATCTGAATGGCTTCTTCGAGACTGTCTATTTTTACGGCATCCACAATGCCGGTGGCTTTTTCGAAAGCGATGATCAGACTTTTGCGCTGGTAGGTGAGCGTTTGTTCCAGAGAGACGGTTTTATGCAAAATAACGCAAAAATGACGGGAAAAATTCCCGGGGAGGTGGATGTGCGGGATTTATTCAGATTCCTTTTCTTTCGCGATAATGAATATTGTAAAATTATTAATGCAAATAATACTATTCCATATTTTATATCGGAGATATTTTTTATAAACTTGTCAACCACCAGTAGAATGATGGAACAAACCATCAAAGTGAAATTTATGGCCGAGATATATCGAATGGCACCAAACTTGTTTTTAAATAAAAAAACAAAGCTTATTATGGTAAATGAAATGATGAATGTATAACATAAGCCTGTATAAAATTGCAAATCTTTGAAATCAGATTTTCCGTAAAAAATCATTGTGCCCAATTGATAAGCATTTAATGTGGTCTCCACTGTTTTTGCTACTTCCTTTTCATCACCAGCATTATATTGCTTTTGTGAGCACATTTGTATAAAAGGGAGGCAAAAAATCACGAATGACAGAAACAACAGAAATAACAAGCTTATTATCTTGTTTTTTTATCGGATTATTTTGAGCTTCAACCATATTGGCGGTTTTGTAGGATA
>JADLAH010000099.1 GCA_020848315.1 Chitinophagales bacterium
ATTTCTGCTTTGTAGTTCACTAATGCGATGGCTTTATCAAAATACTTCAGTGCCTGTTCATATTTCCCTTGTTTGTGCAATACCCGTCCCAGAAAAAAATGGGCTTTTTCATCTTTTTCATTCAGCAGCATCGCGGTAAACAAGTCATCAAATGAGGTGCGCAAACTGTCCATATAATAGCGTATCACACCACGGTTGCGCAGTGCCAATTGGAAATCCGGCTTTAATGCGATTGCCTGATTGAAATCCTTTTCCGCCAGACGCAGATCCACCGCGCTGGCAGCGGCAATATCCTGATTATTGTAGCGGCAACTACCTCTGTTGTTATACGCAAAGGCATTGGCAGGATCGAGTTTTATGACGCGTTCAAAATCCTTGATGGCCAGTTCGAGCCTGTCCGTGTAATAATAGCAGAGGCCGCGGCAGTTCAGGATAAGGGAGCTTGTATCTCCGAGTGACAAAGCGGTCGAAAAGAAATCAGCAGCTACCTTATATTTTTTCTGTTCCAACAAAGCATTTCCCATTTCCGCATAAGCGGGCGCATAGCCGGGATGTATCTTGAATATTTCGCGAAACACATCTTCCGATGCTACGTAATTTTTTTGTTTATACAGTGCAACGCCTTTCCAGAATAAGGCGTCTACATTTTTAGGTTGTTTCACCAGGAAGGAATTCAACAAGCTGAGCGCGGGGCCATATACGCCGTTTTGGACATGACTTTTAGCTACTACAACACTGCTGTCCGAACCGCTCTGTGCTTTTGAATAAAAGGAGAAGAACAGTAAACAACAGCCCAGCATCACCCCAAGGGAGATGCTGTTGTGCGTTGTAACCGTTCTACTCTTTAGTATATTCATGTTTATTCAGTCCGCTATTTATCAGCGGAATTTCTTCTCCACCTCAATAATAGCATAATCTTTATGATCAATTCTTTTAAAATCCTCACTATTGTTGACAGTCTCCACCGGATAGTCCAGCGGCACCTTGATATAGACTTTCACATCCTGAATTAAACCTTCCGCCCATTCCAGTTCTATCTTATTGCCACTCAGGAAAATCGAATCAATTTCTGTGCCAGCGAAGAAATGTCCTTTGCTGCCGGCAATGGCAAAAGGCGTATGGCCGACCAACAGCAGACATTTAGAGGCGTGTCCCTGCAATTCGATTTGCTTGTTGCCCTTAATGAGTTTTTCCTCCACATTATCATAATACAGATTATCCGGCAACTTGTATCTTTTCACGCTATCGCCGGTATTAATCAGACACAGGAAAATGCGTTCCTTAATACGGAAGTGTATGGTGTAAAAACCGTCGTGATAACTGACCTGCGCGTCCTTCACCGGCATCAATGGAAAAATGGATTTATACCACCACAAAGTCTGCGCGTCATACTCACCGATATTATCGGACGTAAAGAGCAGATGCCCGAACAACAGATTGGCGAGCAGCAAGGAATATTTTTCCTGAAAATTGAGTATATTTTTATTTTTCCGCAGGATAAAAACATCCGGATCATTCCAGAACCATTTCCCCGAAAGCTGTCTTCTGCCGATAGCATTGTGAATAGCATTCAGCACAGACGGCCGCTCGCGGGCACGTATCCATCGCAAGGTGGTGAAATCCCAGCTGAGATGGATATCAGGTCCTATCCTGCAGTATTCCGTAGTTCCGGCAGCGGCACTCAGCGGCACACCACAACCCAGTATCATCTTATCACCGACACACTCGCGCAAAAACTGCATCGACTCATGCATAATCTGCCCGCGCGATTTTCCGTTTCTCGGCAGAATGGCAGAGCCATAGAGGAAATCCAGTTTCACCAAATCAAAATCCCATTCGTGCAGAATGGTGTGAAATACCTTTTTCAGATAGGCGCGCACTTCCTCATGATAGACATCAATGGCATAAAACCAGTAGCTCCACAGCGGGTTGAATCCAATCTTAAGAAAATCTCCTTTTTCATCTTTCAGTATCCAGTCGGGCTTCTCGCGTACGATGAAGGAATTGCGTTCACAGGCGAGCGGAGCGAGCCACAAACCTGCTTTGATACCATGACTGTGAATTTTATCGACGATGGGTCTGAGTCCATTCGGGAATTTTTCATTTATATTCAGCCAGTCGCCCACCGCCTTTTGCCATCCGTCGTCAATTTGAAAAATCTCAATCGGCACCTGCTCCTTTACAAAAGACTGGATATTATCTTCAATGACTTTCTCCGAAATATTGGTATAGTAATAATACCAGCTGGTCCAGCCGATGGCAGGTGCTGCAGCTATCGGCTTCAGCTGCTGCGCTTCCATGTATCCGTCAAAACAAATTGTTTCCGTGCCGATGGCTTCATATATATCAAGTAAGGTATAATATTCCGACACTTGCGCTCCTTGTACATCCTTCTGTATTTTCAGATGCTTTGCCGTGGCGTTGTGTTCGAATATCGTATATCCGTTCTGCTCAGAAAGTGAGCCCAGGAAATGAATTCTTTTTTTTGGCAAACGCAGGTAAGTGTAATTCCAGCTATGTACCAAACCCGGCTGATTTTTATAGGCATAAAACAACCCATCGCCATAGGCCTCTCCTATCTTGCGCAACAAAGGCATCTGCCGTTTCAGCTTCTCCTGTCCGGCAAAAATCCTGGATTCCGTCCACGACTGAAAGCCGTTGCAATACACGCCTCTGGTGTCCGCATAGTCCATTTTTACCGTGATATAAAAATCGTGCAAATGCATCGGCACTTTCGGTGTCAGCAACACCGTATATCGCCGGCTTCCCTGCAATTCTTCCAGCAAAAACTCCAGCTTGAGCTGCGCGGTATCGAGTACTGAAAAATCGGAGGACACCACCTCTTGCTGCTGGCCGGATACGCTGTATTTCAGGAAAAATTGTTGGAATTGCATAATCGATACTGTTCAAAATTTAATAACTTGCACCAAATTTACAAAAAATGTCTATCTCCTCCATTACAGTTATCGGTTCCGGCACCATGGGTAACGGAATCGCCCATGTTTGCGCACAGTTTGGCTATCAGGTATCACTGGTTGATATCTCACAGGCCGCGCTCGACAAGGCGCTGCAGACCATCGGCAAAAACCTGGACAGACAGGTACAGAAAGGAAGCATCAGTGAGGAAGTGAAACAACAGACCTTGCAAAATATCAGCACCTATACTTCAGTGAGAGACTGTGCCCACAACAGCGATCTGGTGATTGAGGCTGCATCAGAAAACTTTGCCATCAAAGAAAAGATATTCCGCGAACTGGATGAGATTTGCGCGCCGCACTGTATTCTGGCCAGCAACACCTCTTCCATTTCCATTACCAAAATTGCGGCATGTACCAAGCGTCCTGACAAAGTGATTGGCATGCACTTCATGAATCCGGTGCCGGTGATGAAACTGGTGGAAGTGATACGCGGCTATGCCACCAGCGATGCCACCAACGCGCTGGTATTTGAGGTATCCAAGGCCTTGCAGAAAATTCCGGTGGAAGTGAACGACTATCCGGGATTTGTGGCGAACCGTATTCTGATGCCCATGATTAATGAAGCGATTTACAGCTTATACGAAGGAGTTGCCGGCGTGCAGGAAATCGACACGGTGATGAAATTAGGTATGGCACATCCGATGGGACCACTGCAACTCGCTGACTTCATCGGACTGGATGTTTGTCTCGCGATTCTGCGCGTTTTACACGACGGATTCGGCAATCCGAAATACGCCCCATGTCCATTATTAGTTAACATGGTAACTGCCGGTTATCTCGGTGCCAAGAGTGGAGAAGGTTTCTATAAATATGAATCTGGCAGCAAGGAGCTGACTGTCAGTGGCATGTTCAAGAAATAAAAGTGCCGCCTTTAAAATCCAACCTTCAGCTTATCCAGCAACAGCGACACCACCGCAGGATTTCCTGCCACTATCTGACGGCCATGCAGCCAGTTGTCACCACCTTTAAAATCCGCGACATGGCCGCCGGCTTCCCGGACAATCAGGGCACCGGCCGCGACATCCCAGGGCGACAGCGAATACTCGAAATATCCATCAAAACGGCCGCAGGCGGTATAGCACAAATCGACCGCAGCACTGCCCAATCTCCGTACACCGCGGGTATTCGTCATTAAAAATTTAAAGACATTTAGATAAGCGTCGAGAAAATCAAAATCATAATACGGAAAGCCGGTGGCTATCAGGCTTTCAGACAACTGCTGTGTTTTTGTGACAGCAATGCTTTTCCCGTTTAAGAACGCTCCGCCACCTTTCGTTGCAGAGAAACATTCGTCTCTGTTTACTTCATGCACCACTCCGACTACCATTTCGCCCTCATATTTCAATCCGACAGAGATAGCAAAGACAGGCACCTGATGTATAAAGTTTGTGGTACCGTCGAGCGGGTCGATGATCCACTGCCAGGCACCCTGTTTTTGTTCAACGGTATTTTCTTCGGTGAGGAAAACAGCATCCGGTATTATTTTCCGCAATGCAGCCACCAGCATTTCCTCAGATATCTTGTCAACATATGTCACCAGACTATTCAGCGATTTTGTTTCAATATCACCTTGTTGAATTTTTCCGAGCTGCGCTTGTAAGAAGGCGGCTACTTCTTTTACCGCAACAATGGTCTTATCCTGTATATCCGTTAAGTTGTATTCCATCTTAGTGTTCGTCTGTATCTTTTTGTTTTTTAGGTTTTCCTTCCATCACTACCACAAACTCTCCTTTAGGTTCTTTTTTCACAAAATGAATTATTGCTTCCGCGACAGTACCCCGAAACGTTTCCTCAAACTTTTTGGTAATTTCCCGACTTATGGAAACATTGCGCTGTTCGCCCAGATATTCTTTGGCCTCCAGCAGGAGCTTCTGCACTCTGTACGGCGACTCATAGAATACTATGGTTCTGCTCTCCTCCACCAACGCCTGCCAGCGTTTCTGCCGGCCTTTCTGATGCGGCAGGAAACCTTCGAAGACAAAGCGATCCGTCGGAAAACCCGACACCACCAGTGCCGGTACGAAAGCCGTTGCTCCCGGCAGACATTCCACGGCAATATTATTTTTCAGGCATTCGCGCACAAGCAGAAATCCGGGATCAGAAATCCCCGGTGTGCCTGCATCCGACACCAAAGCCATTTCCATACCAGACGATAATTTATGAATGGTATTTTCCAATACTTTATGTTCGTTGTCTTTGTGAAATGCCTGCAAAGGCGTGCTAATCATATAGTGCTGACACAGGAATCCGGAAGTGCGGGTATCTTCCGCCAGAATCAGCTGCACTGACTTCAGCGTTTCAATCGCACGAAACGTGATATCCTGCAGATTGCCGATAGGCGTCGGAACAATATAGAGTTTGGACATGCCGTAAAATTAGCGGAAAAAACCGACATTGTAACGTTGCTACTCAATGAGCTTAATCAGCAAATCATCGAGATAATCAATCAGGTGATTGGGTTTGTATTTCCGCCAGCTGATATCCGCGTATTGCTCGCTGACGTGAATGTAATGATGGATATTGGCCTGCTGCATTTCGTCCACAATATGTTCTCTGAAATTCAATGCCATGATCCAGCCCCCGCTGTCCTTCACATCATCATACCATTCTTCGTAATATTCATTGCCATCGGCAAAAAACTCCAGGATATTCTCTCCAATCAGCACAAATTTATTGATGCCGTTTTGTATCAACACATCTATCACTTCGCGTTTCAGGAACATGATATCATTGCGCACACAATCATTCCACTCACCCAGAAATTCTATGACTGCCGCGCCTTTTTTATAATCGACATACAACAGTTTGAGATATAATGTATCGGAGCCGAAATAATCCCATTGCGGGTGGATATAAAAATTATAGATTCTGTCAGAAAACTCAAATTCGCTGTATTCACGACCAAAGAAGGGCGACTGTTCGTCCTCTTCAGCGGTGTAAAAATCGCGCCATTTCCAGTATGGTTCTATGGTGTGCAAAACAATATACTTTAGGTAAAATTAGTAAAGAAGATTTTGTCGCGTATGCAGAAATATCTTACATTTTACGAATGAAATAATCCGCGATATCATCAATCGGACGTTGCACAAATTTTCCGAGCCGGCATTCGAAATCATCGGCCACGCGTTGCAGTTCTTCTTTAAAATTATTAGCGATAGAACCGACAAAGCCAATCGGATATTCCTGATAATTCTCGAAGCAGGATACATGAAAATCGAAGAATTCCGTAAACCCGCGTTGCAGCAGCACCTGCGTATAATCGAGGTGTCTGAATTCAGATAAAACCGGCGCAAAACTGGCCAGATAACGATTCGGAGAGGCTTCCTTGTACACTAACTGAAAGATGGTATTCTTTTCCAGTTTGTACTCCGACAACAGATACGATTCCATTTCGTGGGGCAGCAGATGATACAAAAAATCGCGGAGAATCAGTTTTCCGAAATAAGCACCACTGGCTTCATCTCCCAGCACATAACCGATACCGGCATAGGATTCAACCAGTTTTTCTCCGTCAAAAAAAATGGAATTGGAACCTGTTCCCAGAATGCAGGCAATGCCCGGCTCATTGCCGCACACGGCGTAGGCAGCTCCCTTCATATCGTGGTCGATGTCGATATTCGCTTTATTAAAAATAGATTTCAGCGCTGCTTCCGCCAGTTTGTTGCGATCCGGACTGGAACATCCTGCACCGAAAAATCTGATTTCCTCCACCTGCTCCGCACATGCTACGAGTTCGGTATTGGAAAAAACTTTCTGGTAGATTTCTTCGTGATGATGTATTATCGGATTAATGCCCAATGTTTCAAAATATCTTCTGGAACCGGTTGCCTTATCATATAATAACCACGATGTTTTGGTAGAGCCTGAATCTGCGAATAAAATCATAGGATATTCAATTTGAATGGAATGGATTTTTTTCCGTTGTTAATTTCCCAAAAATAACTAAGTTTATAAGTATAATCTAATCTGACACCATTAAAATCGGGATATGGAAAAAACAGCATTACTGGCAGGCGCCACCGGACTTGTAGGCGGCTATGTACTCGAGCAGTTACTGGATGATAGCTTTTTTGACAAAGTAATTGTCATCAGCAGACGTCCGCTGACGGTTAAACATCCGAAACTGGAAGTTATCCTGAGCGAGGCAGATGCTTTGGATCAGCATGCAGACAAAATAAAAGCAGACATTGTTTTCTGCTGTCTCGGCACCACCATCAAGAAAGCGGGTTCACAGGAAGCCTTTAAGGCCATCGATTATTTCTATCCATTACATCTGGCGGTGACTGCACAAAAAAACGGGGCACAGAAATACCTGTTGATTTCCGCATTGGGCGCCAACAAGCATTCTGCCATTTTTTACAACAGAGTAAAGGGCGAAACAGAAGAAGCGATTGCGGCACTGCATTATCCCGCTTTCCATATTCTGCAACCATCTTTAATCATGGGTGAACGACAGGAAAAAAGATTCGGCGAGCAGATTGCTCAGAAGTTTTCACCGGTATTTAATGCGCTGATGCTGGGACCGCTGACCAAATACAAATCCATCGATGCACAACAAATCGCGAAGGCGATGCTGCATTATGCCAAGTCGGACGCGAAAGGCACTATCCGACATGAGAATGACGAATTACTGAAAGTATAATCTATCAGACACCTGCTGATTGTTCCAGAGATAACTGAATAATCTGTATAGCTTGTTCCACTTGTGCTGCTGTAATTACCAACGGCGGCGCGAAACGGATGATATTGCCATGTGTTGGTTTTGCGAGCAAGCCATTATCCCGCATTTTCAGACAAAGGTTCCAGGCAAATTCTCCGTCGGTATTCCAATTATGTTCACTTTCCTCCACTGTCTTAATAACAATGGCGTTGAGCAAACCCTTTCCTCTCACAATTTCTATGGCCGGATGATGCAGTTCCTGCAAACGCTGACGGAACAACTGTCCCATTTTTTCGGCATTATCCGCGAGTTTCTCTTTCATCACCACTTCCAGACTCGCCATGGCTACGCGGCATGCCAGAGGATTCCCACCAAAAGTAGAACCATGCTCGCCGGGCTTGATACACAACATAATTTCATCATTTGCCAATACGGCACTCACAGGCATGGTGCCACCGCTGAGTGCTTTCCCCAGAATCAGGATATCCGGTTTGACATTTTCATGATCGCATGCCATCATTTTGCCGGTTCGTGCAATGCCGGTTTGCACTTCATCCGCGATAAAGAGCACATTATATTTTGTACAAAGGTTACGAACTGCCGACAGATAGCCTTCGTGTGGCACCACCACACC
>JADLAH010000100.1 GCA_020848315.1 Chitinophagales bacterium
TATCCCGGATCGCCGCCGGAAACCCGTGTCTGCACTTTTTTCGTTTCACTCTCGCCGATAAAATCGACTTTAAACCAGCTTTTTGCGCGCTTCGCTTCCGAAGGTCCATCCCCGCTTTTTTTGAATTGCAGCAACCATTCCTTCACCGGCGGAATCTGCGCCCCAATGGCCACAGCGCCCACGGAGGCCACTAGCTTTACCACTTTGGGCAAATCCGGCAAGGCGAGGTATTGCGCATAAGAAAAACCGCTGCCGAAGACCTGCGGGCGTGACTTCGCCGTCCTGCGGACTATCCACGGATCGATGACGGGCATCGGCACCGCCCATTTCTTCCACGTTTTTTCGTAATATGGCCATTCCGGCAAAGCTTGTTTTGCTGTCTGTTTTTCGGATGATTCAGGCTTTTCGCCGACGGATTTTCCGATTCCCGACATCGCGTGAATCGCGGAAGCGTAGGTGCCACCGGAAAAGGCGGCATTGGTAGTGACAAACCCTTTGATTTGCTTGGTTTCATTGGCGGGCAACTGCATCGCGGTGAAGTAGGCACCGGCATCCGCGGGAATACTGTCGAAGCCGCAGCAATGGGTAATGTATACGCCTTTCTCTCTGGCAGCAGCGTCATAGTCGCGCACCATTTGTTTCACAAATTCCGGCTCTCCGGTGATATCACAGTAATGCGTACCTGTCTTCACACAAGCCTTTACAACATTGGCGCCGTAGAGCGCGAAAGGTCCGACAGTGGTAACAATCATTTTCGTTTGGGCAGTCATCTTCTCCACCGACTTCAGCTGATTGGTATCGCAGACAATGACGCCGACAGACTTGCAGTCGGGATATTGATGCAGCAGCCGGATTTTGACGGCTTCAAGCTTATCCACAGAACGGCCGGCAATGGCCCATCGTATCTTTCCCGGCTCCACATTGGCTGCAAAATAATCGGCTACCAATCCGCCGGTGAATCCCGTGGCACCCAGAATGACCACATCGTATTGTCGATTTCCCATATGGTAAAATTACAAAAACTATCACCACTTGTCACTGCTTCCTATACCGGTTTGCATTTGATTTATTACCTTTAAACTATGTGGATATTGGTCAGTCCGGCATTTATAAAATGGTTCACCCCAAAGAACATGGGTGGCATCACGCTTTTTCCCTTTATCATCCTGAAAGAGGAACGCCTCAAAACGGACAAGACCTTTCTGCATCACGAGTACATCCATCTGCATCAGCAGGCGGAACTATTTGTGCTGCTGTTTCTGCTGCTGTATGCGGGCGAATTTCTGATCAGGTGGCTGCAATACCGGAATGCGTATGAGGCCTACCGGAATATCTCCTTTGAACGCGAAGCCTATGATAATGAGGCCAATTATGACTACCTGAAAACAAGGAAATGGATGGCTTTTACAAAATATTGGTAATTCGGCGCAATTTTTGAGGAAGAAAGGAATAACTTTGTCATGTAATTTCATTTTATGCAACATATAAATGTATTCGTGGTGGACGACCACCAGATTTTCTTAGATGGTATCGTTTCTCTGCTGGACGATGAGCCAAATATCCGCATCACCGGAACGGCGCACAACGGCAAGCAGGCGCTGGAACGACTGAAGAATGTGTCTGCCGATGTGGTGCTGATGGATATCAATATGCCGGAGATGGATGGCATTGAGGCGACGAAAAAATTGAAAATATCGCATCCTGATATAAAAGTGCTGATGCTGACGATGCATAGCGAACCGCGTTTCATCAAAGAGTGTCTGGAAATCGGCGCGAAAGGCTATGTGATGAAAAATATCTCCAAAGATGATTTGCTGAAAGCTATTGAAACGGTCTATCAGGATAAATCCTACCTGGACCAGGATTCACAGGAAAAGCTGATTAATTCCATTTCCGGTGGCAGCGAGGAAGAGGATGACAGAAACTACGATGAACTGGCCGCTCAGATTACGCAGCGCGAACTGGAGATACTGCAGCTGATTGCATTGGGACTGACCTCTCAGGATATTGCCAACAAACTCTTTATCAGTAAGAATACAGTGGAAACACACCGCAAAAATATGCTGGCCAAACTGAACGTGAATAACACGGCGGCATTGCTGAAGATTGCCTACAAAAAAGGGTTGGTTTGATAATGAGATGATGCCGAATGAGGTAATGAGATAATTAATTGATTAGCTAATGCCTTTTCTGCGCGGGTCTTCAGAAGGATGACCTGCGCATATCAATTCCGGCGGTTTATGACCGCATTACGCAATCTAAGATACCTATTTTATGTACGGCATCATTCGCGGTGGCTGTTTATTCACTTTATATCTGCCTTATTGCTTGCGGACTGAGACCGACTGATTTGACAGACATGAGAAATATCGGTTGGTGAGGACACCAACCGATAGAGGAAATCATAATTCTGAAATCTGAAATTCCCAATACTAACTACTAAATACTCACCTTCCGGTGGTTTTCCCTGAATTAGAACATTGGTGGTTAGTCGGGAAGTAGCAGACCGGTGTTTTGCCCAACTTTGTACTATTGATAACAACCAAACAAAACACCATGAAAACATTGATCGTACAACTCACCTGCAGCGTACTCGTATTGCTCTCTTCTTTCGGACTGCAATCCTGCAAAAAGGAAAGCGACGCTATCGCACCGGCCAACACCAGCATTATCGGAAAATGGAAAAACGTGAACAGCACACGCACGCTGGAACGCGAATTTATTCAGGGCGAAAGCGCCACGAACGGAACGGGTATCACCACCGTAACCACCAACAGTACGACACCGGACAATTCCGTGACCACAACTACTTCCCCATTCACCTGGAGAATTAATGGCAACAACTTAGCCATCTCCAACATCGCGGATGTAGATTTCATTTTTGAAATTACAGCCGATGGCAAAAAGCTGATTTTATTCGACAGCGTCAATA
>JADLAH010000101.1 GCA_020848315.1 Chitinophagales bacterium
ATATTTGGTGACGCCTTTCATGTTCATCGCATCTGTAAATACCAGTCCCTGAAAGCCCATTTCATCTTTCAGCTTTTGCTGCACCACTTTCGGTGACAAGGTCGATGGTAGGTTCGGTGTATTATCGAGTGCTTGTACATTCATATGTGCGACCATGACGCTTCCGACTCCGTAACGAATGAGCTGACGGAACGGATACAACTCCACGGATTCCAGCCTTTCCTTGCTGTGCTTCAACACCGGCATATCTTTGTGCGAATCCACATCAGTATCACCGTGTCCGGGAAAATGTTTGCCACTCGCGAGTATGCCATTCTCCTGCATACCCATCATGTAAGTCAGTGCGCGACGTGTCACTCCAAATTTATTATCTCCGAAGGAGCGGTCGTTGATAACGGGATTATTGGGATTGTTATTTACATCAATATCCGGCGCGAAGTTGATATGAATGCCGATGCGTTTCATCTGCCGGGCAAACTCCTTGCCCATATCATAGATTAACTGCGTATTATCAATAGCGCCCAGCGTCAGCTGACGCGGATATGAAATGGTATTATCTAAGCGCATTCCAAGTCCCCATTCTCCATCGAAGCCGATCCACAAAGGTGTTTTGGCGGCAGCCTGATAGCGGTTGGTGAGTTCCGCCTGTTTAACGGCAGTTCCCTGAAAAAAAATCAGTCCGCCGACTTTATAGTCGCGTATGTATTTTTCTACCGACTGGTAATGTGTTTCATCTTTATTGGAGTAAGCCGCCACCATGAATAGCTGGCCGATTTTTTCTTCCAGCGTAAGGCTGTTCAATACGCTGTCCACCCAGGCTGCGCTGGTATCTTTGAGGTAAGGAGGCTGCGCTGCGCTGGCGGAAAAGGTCAGCAAAAGCAGCAGCAGGACGATGAAGATATCTTGTTTCTTATTCCACATAAACCGCATTTAAACAGGTCAGAATGGCACTACACTATAACACAAAATAGGATAAATATATTGTTTTTACCAGCCGTAATTATTGTTATTTGAACAAGGGCAAATGAATCAGGTCGATGGATTCCTGATAGAAAAGCTGGGTTGTTTTTTCAAAGCTTTCGGTATAGTCGGATACATAAAAAGCATTCTTGCCTTTTTTCTCAAAATTGACCAATCCGTTTTCAATCATGAAGCGTTTGATATGACGGGCAACAATTTCATTGGTGGCGAGAACATCCACTTTTCTGTTGCGATCCGCATAGAAATTTTCGATTTCCTTTTTTATCAGCGGATAATGGGTGCAAGCCAGAATCAGACAATCGATATCCTGCAACACCGGGTCCTGCAAATATTCCTCTACTACCAGCTGAGAAATTTGTCCGTGTGCGAATCCGGATTCAATCATCGGCGCGAGTAACGGAGTGGCTAATTGTTTTACGGCAACTGCCGGATCCCGGTCGACGATTTTCCGGTGATACACATCAGAACCGATGGTGCCTTTAGTGCCGATGACGCCTACTTTTGCATATTTCTTTTCAATGATTTCATCGACAACGGGATCAATCACATTAAAGACATGCGCTTTATTTCCGGCCATATCGCGCAATAAATCATACGCGACCGAAGAAGCGGTATTGCAGGCGATGACCAGGATTTTGCAGTCCTTGGACAACAGGAAAGCACCGATAGTTTTGGTGAAATATCGGATGGTATCCGCAGATTTATCGCCATAGGGCATATGAGCTGTATCGCCGAAATATATCAGGGATTCATTGGGCAATTGCGCTAAAATAGCATTGGCGACCGTTAGGCCGCCAATACCTGAATCAAATAATCCGATAGCTTGTTGAGCTTGTATCATGTCCCGAAGGTTACATTGTTATTATTTTGGAGCCAGCGGAGCTGTAGCCGGTTTTGGTGCCGGTTTCGGATCCGGCAGTTTCAGGTGTGCTTTCACCAAAGGCAGGATATCATCTGACTCATCGGCGAAGAGCAACATGCCTGCACCGCTATCGAATACATAAGTATATCCGTTGGCTTTTGCCACTGCCTGAATACCTTCATTTGCTTTCGCGATGATAGGTGCATACAGTTTATCTCTTTTAGCTTCGATTTTCTGTTGTGCAGATTCCTGAAATTCTGTGATGCGTTTTTCCAGATCGCTCAATTCTTTAATTACGAGCTCTTCCATTTCCGCAGACAAGAGGTTTTTCTCTTTTTTAGTTTGCGCGTCTGTCGCTTTCTTTTGGTACTCGCCATACATCTGCTGTCCTAAAGCATCCAACTCCATGGCATATTTATCTATAGCGGAGTCCGCTTTTACCATTTCCGGCATCAGGCTGATTAATTCCGTCGAATTAAGGTATCCGAATTTGTTTACTTTCTGTGCGTTGATAGTTGCAACAAAGGCAATCATCAGGATAATAACGGTCGTTACTTTTTTCATTTGTATTTGTTTGTTTAAAAATTTCGGGTGGTTGGCAAAATTAGGTTTATTTTTTAAAAATCTTTTGGTCTGCCTAACACCGTTTGTATTAAAAATTGATAGTTACAGGTGATAAATCAAATTACATGCCTAATTTTTTGAGAACTTCTTCGCTGACATCGTATTGCGGATTTGTGTAGAGCATGCCGGTACTGCCGGATGCTTTATCGAAGATGAAGTCGTAGGAACGAGCCTGAGCCAGTTTCTGTACGGCATCAAACACTTTATCCTGAATCGGCTGCACGAGTTCCTGGCGTTTTTTAAACAAATCGCCGTTGTAGCCAAATCTGTTTTTCTGCAGCGTCTGCAATTCCTCTTCGGCTTTTACAATTTCCTCTTCGCGCTGCTTTTTCAGGTCAGCGGTCAGCAGGAACTCTTCGGCCTGATACTTGGTGTACATTTTTTTGAGTGCCTCATTCTTCTGATCAATTTCCTTTTGCCAGGTAGCTGCCTGTTCGTCGAGCTTGTCCTGTGCTGTTTTGTACTCAGGCAGTTTTTCCAGTATGTATTTGGTATCTACATACGCAAAACGTTGTGCATATGCGGCAGACATAGCTACCAGCAGTGCGACCGTGAGAAAGATTGATTTTTTCATACCATTTATCTTTAATGTTACCTTATTCCGGTTCGAATCCTAATATGAACGAGATATTTCCATTCTTACCGATATAATCAAAGAATCCGTTGTATTGTTTTAGCGGACTACCATTAGCACTATCAAAACGTATGCCATAGTCGATACCAATCAGACCAAACATCGGGAGAATAGCTCTCACGCCCAATCCCACACTCTTTTTGAGTTTGAACGGATTGTAATCCTTGAATGTCGTGTATGTATTGGCAGCCTCAAAGAACGCGATACCGTAGATGGTAGCGGAAGGATTGAGAGAGAACGGATAGCGGAGCTCCAGCAAGAACTTATTGTAGACCGGATCGCCGCCCGAAGTGGAGTAAGCGCCTTCATAACCACGATGCGCGATAATATCTGTACCGAACAGCGTCACGTTGGAAGGAATACCGTTTCCACCCACTTCAAATCGCTCGAATGGAGTGATACCAAGTCGTTTGTTATACGTACCGAGGAAACCGAATTTAGCGGCTGCGCGGAGTACGAATTTAGATTTACCCAACGACTGATACCAGTCTACCGAGAATTTCCATTTGTGGTATTCAATTAGTTTGTATTTTTCCGCGATGGTTTGTCCTTCAAAATTATTGTCTTTGCGGAACAATGAGTAAGGCGGTGTAAACTGCAATGACAATTCCACTTTTGCGCCTCCGGTTGGGAATACCGGCTGATTGATGGAATTTCTGGAAAGCGCCAATTTAAAGTTCAGGTTGCTGAACTTACCGGTGGACAGCGGTGTATTGTTTACGAAATAACGATTGGAGAAATTATCCAGTTGGTAGCCGTAATAGTTGGCGGCTGCCTGTATGATAAAGAAGTCATCCGGTTTTTTCAGACGCGTACCCAATGAAACCGACAAACCATTGGTGATTTGTTTTCCGAGCACCTGACGATCTAACACGTCCTGAATTCTGGAACGGAATGCCGCCACCGTGAACGCATTTGGTTTTTTACCACCCAACCACGGCTCCGTGAAGGAGAAGTTGTAGTTCTGATAGCGTTTACCATTACTTTCCACGCGCACTGTCAACTGCTGACCGTCACCGCTTGGCAGTGGCGACCACGCTTTTTTGTTAACGATATTGCGCAGGGAGAAGTTGTTGAATTTCAGGCCGAGTGTACCAATTAAACCACCGCTCTGACCACCCCAACCGGCGGATAATTCCACTTGGTCGGCAGATTTTTCTTTCACCACATATTTGATGTCTACCGTTCCGTCCGAAGGATTTGGAATTGGTTCCACACGTGTCTCCTGCGGATCAAAAAAGCCTAAATTGGCAATCTCGCGCTGTGAGCGGATGAGATCTGAGCGACTGAATTTATCGCCCGGATAGGTTCTGATTTCACGTCGGATAACGTGTTCATTGGTTTTATCGTTGCCTTCGATGATGATATTTTTAATCGTCGCCTG
>JADLAH010000102.1 GCA_020848315.1 Chitinophagales bacterium
TATGAAGCTGGTTCAAAATAAAACGGCAATGGTTCTGAATCAAAGGATATGCCTTATGCATAGTTGGTCTTCTAGTTCACCATTGCCGTTTGGTTGTTTATCTAAAAATAATCAATCTTCTTTAGTCATTACAAATCTAAAGGTTGGTCTTCTTGACCAACAAACCACTACACGTTTCGCTTTGCAATTCAATCACCAGCATTCAAGAAGCACCTAACAATACGAAGATACAATATTTAAATTAATAGCTTCATTCTACATAGCTCTTTGTTATAATTTCAGTTATCGGGAACATCAACCGATAATGTTAATTTGTTTCTTTTGCTTGAACTTTTCGGTGGCGGGCAGAGAGACCGTCTGATTTAATACACACTCGTGACACTTCGGAACACTAGCACAAAACGGTTTTCTGCATGAACAAATTTAAGTATCTTTGACTACGGCTTCATGAGGTTATGGTTGTTTGTTGGTGAAGAACACCAACAACGGCGGGGGCGGGACTCGAACCCGTCTCGCCTCAGGCGAGATGACAGGCACGCATCCTTCCTATTTTAGTTTTCAGGAAATAAAAAAAAGCCCTCAATCTCTTGAGGGCTTTGCGGTCCGGACGGGACTCGAACCCGCGACCCCGTGCGTGACAGGCACGTATTCTAACCAACTGAACTACCGAACCTTGCTTTAAAAGCGAGTGCAAATATACTACTTAATTTTGTATTCGCAATAGGATATTGTATTTTTTCCAAACATTTTTCAAATCCAGCAGCCTCAGAGCCGGATATCCTGGATAAGTCGCTGAAAATCATCCTTGCGCTCGCGCGCCAGCGGAACGGACACCTGATTGGACATCAGAATACTGCCGCCGTCAGACTTTATATACTCCGTGATGGCGTCGGTATTAATGATATAAGAACGGTGTGTACGGAAGAAATTATCTACACCGGACAGCATCGTCTCAAACTCTTTCAGTTTCTTGCTGATGAGCAGTCTGGCATTATCTGCCAGCACAACATGCGTGTACGCTCCATCCGCTTCCAGATATAATATATCCGAAAGTGCCACAAACTTCAGTCCGTCAGCAACCGGCAGTGCAATTTTCTTCAGTACTTTGTCTTTCAGATTTTCTTTCAGCACATCCAGCCTTTCCACCACCGTGGGCGCGGCATTCCGCAGACGAATCGCTTTTTCCACGGCTTTCACGAGCAGCGAGATCTGAATGGGCTTTACCAGATAGTCGACGGCAGACACTTCAAAAGCCCTGAGTGCATAATCATTGTGGGCCGTGCAATAGATAAGCTCAAAATCGGTTTTATCTACAAAATCCAACAACTGAAATCCGTCGTACTGCGGCATATCGATATCTGAAAAAACAATATCAGGTTTATGCTGATGTATCAGCTTGACGGCGGACGGCACATCTTCGGCCATGGCGACAATCTCCAGTTCAGGACAATTTTCTTCTATCAATACCTGTAACAGGCGGCGTGCTTTTGCTTCGTCATCAATAATTATTGCCTTATACATGGTTGCTGTTTTGCAGCGCTAAAGTATTAAAAAATAGGGATTTTTTACCGTTCGTGTAATGCGGTTTGCAATTAATATACTCAACGAATAAAATTCCGAAAAAAAAACAGTGCTACATGGGTATCTGAATGACCACTTTGGTACCGGCCATCTGTTGGTCCTTATCAAGCACATCGGCATACTGTACCATGATGCGTTGCGCTCTGCCATGGTTCAGCAGTTGCAGCCGTTTTTCAGTCGCAGACGTAGAAAACGACACATGTGATGTCGCTCTGTTTTTATTAATCTCTGCAGCGGCTTCCCGCCCGATACCGTTGTCTGTGATGGTGCATTGCAGCAGATTTTCCGGCTCATTGATTTCAAAAAACACTGCTACTTTTTTAGGTCCTTTTTTGTGCAGCAATCCGTGCTTGATACTATTTTCCACGTAAGGCTGGATCAGCATCGGCGGCAGCTGTACATAATCTTCCTCTATATCATCCGAAAAGCCAATCTCAAAAGTAAAATCTTCTTCAAAACGCATGCTTTCCAACGCGAGATAATTGCTGAGTATCTCAATTTCTTCTGACAGTGTGATGGTTCGTTTGCCCGATACATCCAGGATTTTACGGGTGAGTCGGGCGAAATTCCCCATCTGCTCGTTGGCCATGCGTTTGTCACCAAGCGTGTAGAGCTCCTGAATAGAATTCAGTGCGTTGAAAATAAAATGCGGATTCATCTGCGACTTCAGCGCCGTCAGATCCGATTCATTTTTCTGCTGTTCTATCACGGCTCTGCGCTCCGTTTCTTCGAGTTCCATTTTCAGCAATTCATTTTCCTTGCGGGTCTTGTACCTCGTAAACATGAAATAAGCCAGCAACAACAAGATAATCACCACCGCGATAACGCCATAAATCACGGTAGTCTTCTGGCGCGATTTCAGTTCACTGATTTTTTTCTGCTGTGCCAATTGCTTAATCCGGGATTCCGCTTTCTCCGACTGGAATTTAAAATCCGCTTTCAGCGCCAGACTTCGATTATTGTCAAAATAAATGCTGTCTGCTATATTGGCTGCTATGACCTTATATTCATAGGCTTTTGCAAAATCCTTGCGGTGCGCATACACCTTGCTCAGAATCTCCGCGGCATTTTTATGCAGCGCTGGATAAGAGGAAGCCATCGCAATCTGATAACCTTCTTTTGCATATTGCTCGGACAAGCTCCACTGATTCTCACGGAGCTTAATATCTGCAAGCTTTATAACCACTCTGGCATAGGCAAACATCGCATCCACTTCTTTGAACATTGCCGCCGATTCTTTCAGGTAGTAGTGTGCGGTATCATATCGCTGGGCGGACATATAAATATCTCCGTAGATTTCATAGCTGGTAGCAAGCCCGGAGATATTGTTGATTTTTTTGGCAATAGGAATGGCCTGTCTGACACAAGCAGCGGCATCTCTGTATTTCTGCATGTTATTGTATGCATTGGCCATGCTGTTGAGCACCAGCGTCTGCCGGATTTCGTCACCGATGAGTTTGTTTAACTCGAGACATTTCCTGTAATAATGCAGACTGGATTGGTAATCTTTCTGATTATCAAAGATACGTCCGATAGCGAAACTCGTTCGCTCCATACCCGCATCATCTTTCAGTTTTTCAAAAA